>CAZXVY010000038.1:2529-13377 GCA_964644115.1 uncultured Terriglobales bacterium | reverse complement strand
ATGCGCAAGGCCGTGGACTCGGCGCTGCGCTTTGGCTGCAAAGGCATCAAGGTGCGGGTGAGCGGCCGCCTGAACGGGCATGAAATCGCCCGCTCGGAGTGGTATCTGCAGGGACGCTTGCCGCTGCACACCCTGCGCGCCGACATTGACTACGGCTTTTCCGAGGCCAAGACCACCTACGGAGTGATCGGGGTGAAGTGCTGGATCTACAAGGGCGAGATCCTTTCGCAGAAGAAGCGCCAGCCGCAGCCAGCGGCCGGGTTCTAGGAGAGACGCGCGTATGCTGATGCCCAAGAAGGTGAAGTACCGCAAGCAGCAGCGCGGCCGCATGCGCGGCAAGGCGTGGCGCGGCGGCGAGCTGGCCTTCGGCGACTACGGGCTCAAGGTGATGGAGCCGGGCTGGATCACCGACCGCCAGATCGAGGCCAGCCGCGTGGCCATGACCCACTTCGTCAAGCGCGGCGGCAAGGTGTGGCTGCGGCTGTTTCCCGACAAGCCGGTGACCAAGAAGCCGGCGGAAACCCGCATGGGCAAGGGCAAGGGCGCTCCCGACCACTGGGTGGCGGTGGTACGCCCGGGCAAGATTCTGTTCGAAATGGAAGGCGTGACCCTGCAGGAAGCGGAAGAAGCGTTGCGCCTGGCGGCCCACAAGCTGCCGTTGCGCACCCGCATGGTCACTCGCGCCGGTGCGCACTAGAGGGAGGAACCGATGAGCATCAAGACCAGTCCGGCGGGGAAGACCACCGCGGTGGTCCGCCATGAGAACCGTCTGGCGGAAAAGGTCCGCAACCTTTCCGACGCCGAACTCCATCACCAGGAGCGGGAACTCAGCGACCAGCTCTTCCGCCTGAAGTTCCAGATGAGGATGGGGCAGAGCGAGAGTTTGAAAAAGATCCGGGGCCTGCGCCGTAACCTGGCTCGGGTGAAGACCATCGCCCGCGCGCGGGTGCTGGGCGTGGAGACGGCGGCAGGGGAGAAGAAGTAAGTCATGACGGAAAACCCAAAGCAGCAGGCGGTGGAGTCGCATCGCAACACCAAGATCGGCGCGGTGGTTTCGACCAGGATGCAGAAGACCATCGTGGTCAAGGTGACGCGGCAGAAGGCCCACCCGCTGTATCGGCGGGTGGTGTCCAAGTCCAAGAAGTTTCACGCGCACGATGAGAAGAACGAGGCGCGGGTGGGTGATGTGGTGAAGATCGAGGAGACGCGTCCGCTCTCCAAAACCAAGCGCTGGCGGCTGAAGGAAATCATCCGCCGGGCGGCGCTGGTGCCGCAGATCGAGGAAGGACCCACGGCCAAGGCCGGGTAAGGGACCAAGGTCACACTCGGGGAGAAGAACTTATGGCAGTGATGATGCGGTCCATGCTGGAAGTGGCGGACAACTCCGGTGCGCGCCGGCTGCAGATGATCCTGCCGCTGGGCGGGCATACCGGGCTCTCGGCCGGACTGGGCGACATAATCACGGCGAGCGTGAAGGAAGCCTCGCCCGACGGCCAGGTGAAGAAGGGAGTAGTGGTGCGCGCCGTAGTGGTGCGGACGCGCAAGGAGCACCGGCGTCGCGACGGTACTTATATCCGCTTCGACCAGAACGCGGCCGTGCTCATCAACGAAACCGGCGAGCCCGTGGGCACGCGCGTTTTCGGGCCGGTGGCCCGCGAGCTGCGGGAGAAGAAGTTCCTGAAGATTGTTTCGCTGGCTCCGGAGGTTCTCTGAGGGGATTATGAACGCACGGGTGGACATTCGGCGCAACGATACGGTGAAGGTCATCAGCGGACGCGACAAGGGCAAGGAAGGGCGCGTGCTGCGCGTCTTCCCCAACGAGCGCAAGGTGCTGGTGGAGCACGTGGCCCTGGTCAAGAAGACCATGAGCAGCAAGCGCAATGCCAAGAGCAAGGGCGGGATCGCCGAGCAGGAGAGCCGCATCGCCATCTCCAACGTGCAACTGCTGTGCCCTGCCTGCGGGCCGGTGCGCATCGGGCACGAGGAGCGCGGCGAGCGCAAGGTGCGCGTGTGCCGCAAGTGCGGTACCACGCTGGACAAGATCGGATAACCCAAGGACGAGCTATGGCGGCAAGGCTGAGAGAAAAATTCGCGAAGGAAGTGGCGCCCGCGCTGATCAAGGAGTTCTCCCTCAAGAACCCCATGGCGGTGCCGCGGCTGGAGAAGATTGTGATCAACATAGGGGTGGGCGAGGCCACCCAGAATGCCAAGGCCCTGGATCCGGCGGTGAACGAATTGGGCCAGATTACCGGGCAGAAGCCGGTGGTCACCCGCGCCAAGAAGTCCATCGCCGCCTTCAAGGTGAGGGAGGGCCAGCCCATCGGAGCCATGGTGACCCTGCGGGGCGAGCGTATGTACGAGTTCCTCGACCGCCTGGTGAACGTTGCGCTGCCCCGGGTGCGCGACTTCCGCGGCGTTTCCACGCACTCCTTCGACGGGCGCGGCAACTACACCCTGGGTCTGAAGGAACAGCTCATGTTTCCGGAAATTGATTACGCCAAGGTGGACAAATCGAGGGGCATGAACGTGACCATCGTCACCACCGCCCGGAACGACAACGAAGGACGGGCCCTGCTCAAGCACATGGGCATGCCGTTCCGTACGCAATAGGAAAGAAAAGGGAGCCATGGCCACCACAGCGCGTATCGTCAAGTCGAACCGGAAACCCAAGTTCTCCACCCGCAAGCGGAGCCGTTGCAAGCTGTGCGGACGCCCGCGCGCCTTCATGCGCAAGTTCGGCCTTTGCCGGTTGTGCTTCCGCGGACTGGCGCTGAAGGGTGAGATCCCGGGGGTTTGCAAGTCGTCCTGGTAGGCAGGGAACAGCCGTACACGCCGGGGGAGAAACTCCGCCGGCCAGTTGAGCAAGACGAGGAGAAGTTACGATGAGTTTGACCGACCCGGTGGCCGATTTCCTCACGCGCATTCGCAACGCGATCGGAGCGCGGCACTCCAAGCTGGACGTGCCCACATCGCGGCTGAAGGTGGAGATTGCCCGCATCCTCAAGGAAGAGGGCTTCATCGCCAGCTTCAAGCCCGCCGAAGAAGAAGGCAGGAAGGTGCTGCGCGTGTATCTGAAGTACACGCCCGAGAACGAGCCCGTGATTTCCAACCTGGAGCGGGTGTCACGGCCGGGCTGCCGGGTGTACGTGAAGCGCAGCCAGATCCCGCGCGTGCTGGGCGGCATGGGCATCAACATCCTGAGCACGCCCAAGGGCGTGATGACCGGCCAGAAGGCGCGCAAGGAAGGCGTGGGCGGCGAACTGCTGTGCCAGGTGTGGTAGGGGGGAGCGGAAGGAACTAGCTATGTCGAGAATTGGGAAAAAGCCGATTGCCGTTCCTGCGGGAGTAAAGGTCGAGACCCGGGGGAACGTGGTCGCCATCCAGGGGCCCAAGGGAAAACTGGAGACCCACCTGCCCGCCGGCATTCGCGTCGAGCAGAAGGACGGCCAGGTGGTCGCCATCCGCGAAGAGAGCGGCAACGGCGCCCTCCACGGATTGGTGCGCGCGCTGGTAAACAACGCCGTCACCGGGGTGACTCAGGGCTGGACGCGGGACCTGGAGATCGTCGGCGTCGGTTACCGCGCCGAACTGAAGGGCAAGAGCACAGTGGTGTTCAGCCTGGGATATTCCCATCCCATCGAGTTGCCGCTGCCCTCCGGCGTCGAAGTCACGGTGGATGCCAAGCTGACCAAGCTGACGGTTTCCGGGGTCGACCGCCAGAAGGTAGGCCAGGTGGCCGCGGACATGCGCGGTCTGCGTCCGCCCGACCCGTACAAGAACAAGGGTGTGCGCTACGCCGGCGAGCGCTTGCGGAAGAAGGTCGGGAAAACTGGGGCGAAATAGCGCCGGAGCAGGAAGCCAACATGATTGCCAAGACGAAAAAGAACGAACTCCGCCAGCGGGTGCACAAGCGCATCCGCCGCAAGCTGATGGGGACGCCGCAGCGCCCCCGGCTAAACGTCTACCGTTCGCTGAACCACATTTATGCGCAACTGGTGGACGACATGCAGGGCGCGACTCTGGTTTCGGCCAACTCCCTGGAGCGTCCCCAAGGCGCGGCCAAAGGCGACAAGAAGCCGCGCCCCACCGGCGGCAATCTGGCCGCGGCCAAGGACGTGGGCAAAAGCCTGGCCGAGCGCGCCCGCAAGCAGGGCATCAGCAAAGTAGTTTTCGACCGCGGAGGCTACTTGTACCACGGCCGGGTGAAGGCCCTGGCCGACGCCGCCCGCGAATCCGGACTGCAGTTTTAGGAAGGGAACCGTACAAGCGAATGCCAGCGATCCGCGAAAGAATTGATGCCGGGAAGTACCAGTTGAAGGACCAGGTAGTGGCCATCAACCGCGTGACCAAGGTGGTGAAGGGGGGAAAGAACCTCTCCTTCGCCGCGCTGGTGGTGGTGGGCGACCCTTCGGCTGCGGTGGTGGGCTTCGGCTCGGGGAAAGCCAAGGAAGTGCCCCAGGCCATCCGCAAGGGAATCGAAGCGGCGAAGAAGAACCTGATGCGGGTGCACCTGACGCAGAACACCATCCCGCACACCGTGCTGGGACGATTCGGCGCGGGCATGGTGCTGCTCAAACCGGCGCCGGAAGGTACGGGCGTCATTGCCGGAGGCGCGGTGCGCGCAGTAATGACTTCCGCGGGCGTGCAGAACGTGCTTACCAAGTCCATTGGCAGCGCCAACCCGCACAACGTGGTGAAGGCCACCTTCGCCGCGCTCAAGCTGTTGCGCGACCGCAAACTGGTGGCCGCGCAGCGCGGCAAGACCGTGGAGGAGATGAAGGGATGACGGCCAAAGCAGCCAAACCGGCGGTGGGTAAAGTGCGCATTCAGTGGTTCCGTTCCGCCATCCAGGCTCCCAAGAAGCACAAGCGGGTGGTGCGCGGGCTGGGCTTCACCCGGCTCAACCAGGTGGTCGAGCGCGAGGACACGCCCTCCATCCGGGGCATGGTAAATAAGGTGCCGCATCTGCTGCGCATCGTCGAGGACGGCGGCGCGCGGGCGGCCAGGTAGGAGAAGGGACAGCATGAATCTTTCCACCATTCGAGCACCCAAAGGCGCCACCGGGAAGCGCAAGCGCGTGGGCCGGGGCATGGGCTCGGGCATGGGCAAGACCTCGACCCGCGGGCACAAAGGACAGCGCTCGCGCTCCGGTTCGCGCCTGATGCGCGGCTTCGAGGGCGGCCAGAACCCCCTGCACCGCCGCCTGCCCAAGCGCGGCTTTACCAACATCTTTCGCAAGGAGTACGCCGTGGTGAACCTGGAGCGGCTGGCGGAGCTGGGCGAGAAAAACGTCACGCCCGAATTCCTGCGGAAGGCGGGCGTGGTCAAGCGCGACCTTCCAGTGAAGATCCTGGGCGACGGCGAGCTGAAATCGGCGGTGAACGTGCGCGCCCACAAGTTTTCCAAGTCGGCGGCGGAGAAGATCGCCAAAGCCGGCGGCCTGGCCGAGGTGATTGCCTGAGATGATCGAACGGATCCTCAACGTCTTCCGCATTCCCGACCTGAGGAGGCGGATCCTGTTCACCCTGGCCATACTGGCGGTGTTCCGCCTGGGCGGGCACATTCCCACGCCCGGCATTGATACCGAGGCCCTGCAGCAGCTCTTCGAGTCGCAGCGCGGTTCCTGGCTGGGGTACCTGGATCTGTTCAGCGGCGGCAACCTGCGCCGGCTCACGGTGTTCGCGCTGGGCATCATGCCCTACATCACCGCCTCCATCATTCTGCAACTGATGACCGTGGTCTACGAGCCGCTGGCCCGGCTGCAGAAGGAAGGCGAACTGGGTCGCCGCAAGATCACGCAGTGGACCCGCTACCTGACGGTGGCGCTGGGGGCGATGCAGTCGTGGTTCATCGCCCTGAACCTGCAGGCCAATCCCGGCGGCGTCCAACTGGTGCCCAACCCCGGTCCCGCCTTCATGCTCATGACCATCCTCACCCTGACCACCGGGACGGCCTTCATCATGTGGCTGGGTGAGCAGATCACCGAGCGCGGCATCGGCAACGGGATGTCGCTGCTGATCTTTGCCGGCATCGTGGTCGGTCTGCCCGGCGCCATCCTGGACCTGGCCGAAAAGGCGCAGAACTCCGCCTGGGGGGCCCTCACCTTTCCCGCCATGCTGCTCTTGCTGGTGTTCATGCTGACGGTGGTGGCTTTCATCGTGTTTGTGGAACGCAGCGAACGCCGCATCCCGGTGCAGTACGCCAAGCGCGTCATCGGGCGCAAGGTCATGGGCGGACAGTCCACCCACCTGCCGCTCAAGGTCAACGCCGGCGGCGTCATGCCCGTGATCTTCGCCTCCTCCATCGTCTCGCTGCCGCTCATGGCCGCGGGCTACCTCAAGGACAACAAGGTGCTCGGTCCCATCCTGCAGGCCATGCAGCCCAGCGAGCCTCTCTACTTCCTGCTCTACACCACCGGCATCATCTTCTTTGCGTACTTTTACGTATCCATCGTCTTCAATCCCAACGAGGTTGCCGACAACATGCGCAAGTACGGCGGCTTCGTGCCCGGCATCCGGCCGGGCAAGCGCACCGCCGACCACGTCAACCAAGTGCTCACCCGCATCACCCTGGCGGGCGCGCTCTACCTGATTCTGATTTCGCTCATCCCGGAATTTCTGATCAACGGCATCAAGTTCAACCACCTGCCCCTGATAGGCGCCTGGTTCGAACAATTGCCCCTGTTTATTACCAGCGGATTGGGCCTGAACTTCTACTTTGGAGGCACGTCGCTGCTCATCGTGGTGGGTGTGGCCATGGACACGGTAAACCAGGTGGAGTCACACCTGATCATGCGGCATTATGACGGATTCACCCCGCGCAGCGGACGCATCCGCGGCCGCAGGGCTTGGTAAAGGAGGCTTCTATGGCTGCACCGGCAAGCATGACCGATCCCAAGTCGCGCACCCTCGGCCCGCTCATCCTTCTGGGCGCGCCCGGAGCGGGCAAGGGCACGCAGGCCAAGGTGTTGGTGGAGCGTTACGCCATCCCACAGATTTCCACCGGCGACCTGCTGCGCGACAACGTGGCCCGCGGCACCGAACTCGGCGCCCAGGCCAAAGCCATCATGGAGAGCGGCGGGCTGGTGCCCGACCAACTGGTTTGCGACATGGTTGCCGAACGCCTGCAAAGGCCCGACTGCGACCGCGGCTTCATCCTCGACGGCTTTCCTCGCACCGTGGCCCAGGCCGAGTGGCTCGACGGATTCTTTGCCAGCGATCAGTTCGGCAAGAATCGGCCCAGCCGCCGCCCCCCGGTTGTTATCAATGTGGCGGTGGGATATACTCAATTGATGCAACGGCTTACGGGCCGTCGCTCCTGTCCCACCTGCTCGCGGATTTACAACATCCATTTTCAGCCGCCGCGCGTGGCCGATACCTGCGATGCGGAGGGAGCGAAACTGATTACGCGCAAGGACGACCGCGAGGATGTGATCACGGAGCGTCTGAAGGCTTACGAAAAACAGACGCTGCCTCTGGCCGATTACTACCGCGGCAAGGGCCGCTTGTTTGAAGTGAACGGCGACCAGGCTGCCGACCAGGTCACGGGTCAGACGGTCAAAACGGTGGACGATGCCTATCGTGTGTAAGTCTCCGGCGGAGCTGGAGAAAATGCGCCGCAGCGGGCGCGTGGTCCGCGAAGTGCTGGAGGCGGTGGTGGCCCAGGTGAAGCCGGGCGTTACCACCATGGACCTGGAGCGGGTGGCGGAAGCGAAAATCCGCGAGCGCGGCGCCAGAGCTGCGTTCAAAGGCTATCGCGGGTATCCCTGCGCGCTGTGCACGTCGGTGAATTCGGAGATCATTCACGGCATCCCCTCGGCGAAACGGGTGCTCAAGGAAGGCGACATCGTCTCCATTGATTTTGGCGTGGTGCTCGACGGCTACTTCGGCGACTCGGCCATTACGGTGCCCGTGGGCAACCACGTGCTGCCGGAAGTGCGCAAGCTGCTGGAAGTGACCGAGCAGGCGCTGTACCGCGGCATTGAAGCGGCGCGCGTAGGCAACACCGTGGGCGACGTGGGCGCCGCCGTGCAGGAACTAGTGGAAGCCAACGGCTTCAGCGTGGTGCGCGAATTCGTGGGGCACGGCATCGGTACCAGCCTGCACGAGGACCCGCAGGTCCCCAATTACGGCACCCGGGGATTCGGAGCGCGACTGCGCGAGGGCATGGTGCTGGCCATAGAGCCCATGGTCTGCGCGGGAAAAGCCGACGCCCGCGTGCTCGACGATAGTTGGACCGCGGTCACCGCCGACGGCAGCCTGAGCGCGCACTTCGAGCACTCGGTGGCCGTGACGGCCGATGGGCCGGTGATACTGACGCAGTAGAGAAGGCATGCTCCGGGAGGTTGATGAGTAAAGAAGACGCGATTGAGGTCATGGCAACGGTGCTGGAATCGTTGCCCAACGCCATGTTCAAGGTGGAACTGGAGAACAAACACCAGGTGCTGGCCCACGTTTCCGGCAAGATGCGCAAGAACTTTATTCGCATCCTCCCCGGCGACAAGGTTGCCGTCGAGCTTTCGCCCTATGACCTGAATCGCGGGCGCATCGTGTATCGGTACAAATGAAGACCTTATGAAAGTTAGAGCCGCCGTCAAGAAAATTTGCGACAAGTGCAAGATCATCCGCCGCCACGGTGTGGTGCGGGTGATTTGCGAGAATCCCAAGCACAAGCAGAGGCAAGGCTAAGGAGACGCATTCATGGCACGCATCGCCGGAGTGGACCTTCCGCGGAACAAGCACATAGCCATCGGGCTGACCTATATCTATGGAATCGGCCAGCCGCGGGCGCGGCGCATCACGGAGGCCGCGGGTGTAGACGGCGCCAAGAAGGTCCAGGACCTCAACGAGGATGAAGTGAATCGCATCCGCCAGGTGATCGAAGGCGAAGGCGGAGTGGAAGGCGATCTGCGCAAGGTCGTCTCCACGAACATCAAGCGGCTGATGGAAATCGGCTCCTACCGCGGCTCGCGGCACCGCAAGAACCTTCCGGTGCACGGCCAGCGGACGCACACCAACGCGCGCACCCGCAAGGGACCGCGTCGCGGTACGGTGGCCACCAGAAAGAAAGCGACGGCGAAGACCTAACTTATGGCCAAGACACCCGCAGCAGGAGCAGCAACCGGCGCCGCCGAGGCGCCGGTAAAAAAAGGCAAGAAGAAGCAGTTCAAGAAAAAGGAACGAAAGCACGTTCCTCACGGCGTGGCCCACATCAAGGCCTCGTTCAACAACACCATCGTCACCTTGAGCGACCTGGAAGGCAAGGTGATTGCCTGGAAGAGCGCAGGCTCGCTGGGCTTCCGCGGGTCGCGCAAGGGCACTCCCTTCGCCGCCCAGCAGGCGGCTATGAACGCGGCCAACGCGGTGCGCGACCATGGCATGCGCTCGGTGGAAGTGCGGGTGAGCGGCCCGGGCTCGGGACGCGAGTCGGCCATTCGGGCGCTGGCCGCGGCCGGGCTGGAGGTGCGTCATATACGCGACGTCACCCCCGTCCCCCACAACGGCTGCCGTCCGCCCAAGCGGAGAAGGGTGTAACTCGGTACTAGCAACCAACTGGATCGGGATGAAGGGAAGGCCAGTCCTGTAAACCGATCGGCTGAAGACGGCCCGAAAAAGGCGCCGTCCGGAAGGAGAAACAACTTGGCACGATATACGGGTGCGGTGTGCCGTCTGTGCCGCCGCGAAGGCATCAAGCTGTTCCTGAAGGGGCCGAAGTGCTTTTCGGAGAAGTGCCCCATCGAAAAGCGCAACTTCGCCCCCGGACAGCACGGCAAGGACCGGCGCCCCAAAGTGGTGGGCTACGGCCTGCAGCTCCGTGAGAAGCAGAAGGCCAAGCGCATTTACTTCACCCTGGAGAAGCAGTTCCGCAATTACTTCGAGAAGGCGGCGCGGCAGCAGGGCGTCACCGGCGAAGTGCTTCTGCAGCAACTGGAGCGGCGGCTGGACAACGTGGTCTTCCGCATGGGTCTTGCGATCTCACGGCGGCAGGCGCGCCAGCTGGTCCGCCACGGGCACGTGGCCGTCAACGGACGCAAGGTCAACATCCCGTCCTTCCAGGTGAATGTCGGCGACGCGGTGGAAGTGCGGGAGAAGAGCCGCAAGATCACAACCCTGGAGATGGCGCGCGACTTCGCCAGCCATCAGCCGCTGGCGGCGTGGCTGGAAGTGGACCGCGAGAACTACAAGGGCCGCGTGACCGCGCTGCCCAAGCGGCAGGACATCCAACTGCCGGTGAACGAGCAGCTTATCGTTGAGCTCTATAGCAAGTAACCCAGATTGAACCGGCCACTGACAACTGGCCACTAACAACTTTTTTCAAGAGGAGTCGAAACGAATGCTCTGGAAAGGCTTTCAGAAACCCAAACGACTGGCGGCGGACCTGGAAACGCTCACCGACCGCTACGGCAAGTTCCAGGCGCAGCCCTTCGAGCGCGGCTTCGGGACCACCATCGGCAATGCGCTGCGGCGCGTGCTGTTGTCGTCCATCGAGGGAGCGGCCATCACCGCGGTGAAGATCGAGGGCGTGCTGCACGAGTTCCAGTCCATCCCCGGAGTGGTGGAGGACGCCACCGACATCATCCTCAACCTCAAGCAGGTCCCGTTCAAGCTGGCGGGGGACGGGCCCAAGGTGCTCTATCTGCGCGCCGAGAAACCCGGCGTCATCACCAGCGGCATGATTGAGGCGGACGGCGACGTGGAAGTGCTGGACAAGGACGTCTACATCGCCACCGTCAGCGAGGGCGGCCGGCTGGACATGGAGATGCGCCTGAAGCGCGGGCGCGGCTACATTGCCGCCGACAAGAACTTCGAGGACGACCTGGGCGTGGGCTTCATCCCCATTGACTCCGTG
>CAZXVY010000038.1:0-2519 GCA_964644115.1 uncultured Terriglobales bacterium | reverse complement strand
GTGTAACTACGTGGTGGACGCCGCTCGCCTCGGCCAGATCACCGACTACGACAAGCTGACGCTGGAAGTGTGGACCAACGGCTCCATCCCGCCGGCGGACGCGGTGGGACTCGCCGCCAAGCTCCTCAAGGACCACATGAACATCTTCATCAACTTCGAGGAGGAGCTGGAAGCGGAATTGGGCTCGGAGGAGCGCAAGCCCGAAATCCGCAACGAGAACCTGAACCGCTCGGTGGAGGAACTGGAACTCTCCGTGCGCAGCTACAACTGCTTGAAGAACGCCAACATCCAGACCATCGGGGAGCTGGTGCAGAAGAGCGAAGCCGAAATGCTCAAGACCAAGAACTTCGGGCGCAAGTCTCTGAACGAGATCAAAGAGATCCTGATCGGAATGGGCCTGAGCCTGGGAATGCGCATTGACGAGCAGGGCAACGCGATACCCGGCGCCCCGGTGCCGGCCTCGTCGCTGCCCGCGCCGCTGCCCGGCGAGGACGAGGACGATCAGTACTAGGCTGCTTCACCGCAAGCCAGGAAGAAGACCACGCTATGCGTCATCGAATCGGAACCTGGAAGCTGGGCCGCAACACCAGCCACCGGCGCGCGCTGCTGCGCAACCTGGTGACCTCGCTCATCCTGGAAGAGCGCATCGAGACCACGGTCACCAAGGCCAAGGCCATGCGCCCGCAGGTGGAGAAAATGATCACCCTGGGCAAGCGCGGCGACCTTTGGGCGCGCCGCCAGGCGGCCTCCTACCTCATGACGCGGGCCGCGGTCAGCAAGCTGTTCGACATTGCCCCCCGCTTCGGCGACCGCCAGGGCGGCTGCCTGCGCATCATCAAGACCGGCTGGCAGAAGGGCGATGGCGCGGAGAAAGCCTTCATCGAATTGCTGGGCAGCGAAAAGCTCCAGCAGCAGAAGAAGGAGAAGCGTGTCGAAGCCCGCTCCAAGCGGGCCGAGGAAACCCGCAAGGCGCTCGAGGAACAACAGCAGCAACAGGCTGCGGCAGCGGCGGAAGAGGAAGCCGCGGAAGAACCCAAGGAAGAGAAGTAGCTCTCAACATCGTAGTCTGGTCTACAAACGCACCCGTTGTTTGGGTGCGTTTGTTGTTTTGTTACTCCTCGTAGCGAACTGTAGTACTCTGTATGTGAGGTATACAGATGGCTACAACTCCGGTTTCCTTCCGCATCTCCCGCGAGAAGGACGAACTGCTGGACAAGCTGGCTGAGGCCACAGACCGGCCGAAGTCCTGGCATCTGGGGCAAGCGGTGAACAGCTACCTGGAGGTGCAACTGTGGCAGATCCGGCACATCCAGAAGGCGCTGGACGAACTGAACGAGGGCAAGGTGAAGCCCATCCCCCACGCGAGTGTGGTCGCGCGGTTGCGGTCCTGGGGAAAAAATCGCCGCCGCAGTAAGACGCGCCGATGACCGTCGTATGGATGCCATCAGCCGAAGCCGACCTGGATGCGATCGAGATCTACATTGCGACTGACGATCCGTCGGCGGGCGCGGAAGTGGCGGATCGCATGCTCGAGGCCGCCTCGATCCTGGAGAGGTTCCCCACGGCGGGGCGCGCCGGGCGTGTCGAAGGAACGCGCGAACTGGTGGTCGCGGGTACGCCCTACATTCTCGCCTACGCCATCCGGCGCGACCTGATTGCTATTCTGGCGGTGGTTCACGGAGCCCGAGTGTGGCCGGAGGAGTTTTAGAAAAGGCCCTCCGACATCAGGCGACGCTAGTGCTCGCAGGTTTCGAAACAACTTTCACCCTCGGTCTTGCCACTATCCAGATCAGCAGCAGCGCCAGCAGCGCGCCCGCCATGTCCAGGGCCACGTCTTGAAGGCTGCCGGAGCGCGTCCGAGTGAAGACCTGGCGGGTTTCGTCGAGGGCTGCGGTGAGCAAGCTGAATCCCAGGGCGCAAGAGGCCGCCCGCAGTTTCCAGGGTTTGCACGGCGCAGGGGCATCCGGCGCAGCCGGCCGCGGGCCGCGCGCGGAGCGGTACGACAGCCAGCTCAGGATGGCGTAAGCGGCCACGTGTCCGGCCTTGCGCGCCAGCAAATGGAGCGCCGTGAGCTTGGCGGCCGGGATGGGGCCGAAGAGGGTCACAAGAATCTTGCGCAGCCAGCCTTCGGTTTGCGGGGCGCCCAGCCAGTCGCTGGAGGCGACGAGGATCATGGCCATCCACAGGACGGGAGGCGCCCATTGAAGGGCGAGCCGGCGAATCGAAAAAACGGCGGGCTGGTGTGGGTGGCCTGCGGCCCCGCCTCCACTTTCCGGTGCGCGGGCGGGTCGCCCGCTTGCACACGCAACGGTCGGCTGAGCGGAGGGCGGTTGAGCGGAGGGCAAGCAGGCTACTCCACCCGGTAATTGGGAGCTTCGCGGGTAATGATGACGTCGTGGACGTGGCTCTCGCGCAGGCCGGCGCCGGTGATGCGCACGAAGCGCGCCTTCTGCTGCAGGTCGGCGATGGTGGCGCAGCCGCAGTAGCCCATGCCGGAGCGCAGGCCGCCCACCAGTTGC
>CAZXVY010000037.1:2823-13420 GCA_964644115.1 uncultured Terriglobales bacterium | reverse complement strand
CACGATGGTCTTGTCCATCTCCGCTTCCTTGGTGGCGCGCGAGGCCCCGGACGAGGCGTCCTTCTTGACGGAATCAAACTGCGCCTTCAGCTCCGGGAGTGCAGCCGAAGCCAGGTCCGCCACCTGCTCCAGGTTTTTGAGGGCGGCCCCGTACTGGCGGGCCAGCAGCAGGGTGCGGGCGTCGCGGATGGCGCGCTCCAGCAGGCTCTTGGCGGTGGCCGTGCGCTTGTTCTGGATTTCTGTGAGTTCCTGCTTCAACTCCGGGGTTTCCCCGTAGGTCTTGCGGCAGGCCTCCACGATGTTCAAAGCAGCGGCAAAGTCGTTCTTCTGGACGGCGGCGCGGGCTTTTTCGATGGCGCCGGACACGCCCTTCATCTGGTCCTGCTCGGCGCGCGCTTTTTCCAGGATGCCGGTGAAGGCTTGGGAACGGGCAAAGAACTTGGGCTGGCCTTCCAGGAATTTTACGGCGTCGTCAATCTTGCGGGATTCCAGCAGGCGCTGGGCGCGGCCCACCGCGGTTTCCACCTTGCGCTTGAAGTCGTCGACGTGCCGCTTGGCCTCGGTGAGCACCACCCGCAGCTCCTCGTCGGGAGTCCGCTTCATGGTGGCTTCCAGCATGGAGACCGCGCCTTCATAGTCGCCTTCATTGATCAGCTTCTGGGCTTCTTCGGCGGCGGCGTCAATGGTCTTGCGCTTGGCCTGGGTGCCGGCCTCGTCCTTGGCGAACTGCAGCAGGTCGTTGATTTCCGCCGAGCCTTCCAGTTCCGCCTGCGCCGTCTCCAGGACGCTCACCGCGCCGGCATAGTCCTTCCTGGAGATGGCCTCCTTGGCCTGGTGAATGTAGAGGTTCTTCTGCTGCTCGGTTTGTTCGCGCTCGGCGGAGTCGCGCACCACGGCCAGCAGGGAAGTGAGGCGGCGCTCGCCCGGCGCCTTCTGGACGGCTTTTTCCAGGACGGCCAGGGCCTCGGCGGCCTTGCCGTCGCCCACCAGCTTGTTGGCCGCGGCCACCTGCTCCTCGACGAACTTGCGCTTCTCCGTGGTTTCGTGCTGCTTGTCAGCCAGCGACTTCAGCTTCAGAAGGTTGGGATCGCTGGGGAACTTCTGCAGGGCGGCCTCGGCCTTCTGCGAAGCGGCCAGGTAGTCGTCCTTGTTGAGCAGGTCTTGGATTTCGCCCGCCAGCTTGTCGAGATCGCGGCGGCGGGTTTCCTGGTCACGGCCGGAACTGGCCAGGCTCTTGAGGGCGTGCACCTCGGGGCTGGCCGGATCGATCTTCTCCGCCTTGGTAAGCACTTCGAAGGCGGAGGTAAACTTGCGCGCGGAAATGCTCTTGCGAGCCTCCTCCAGGTAGCTCTGCACTTCCCGCTCTTTCTGGGTTTCTTCCAGTTCCTTGGAGATGGAGGCTTCCAGGGTCTTGGCCTGAAGATTGCCGGGATCGGCGGCCAGGGCCTCGGCCACCGCATTGGCGGCGGCTTCCAGGTCGCCCATCTGCTGCGCCGACTCGGCGCGCCGCAGGGCGTCGTCGAGCTTCTTCTTCTTCTCCTGGACCTCGCGTATCTGGTCGCGCAGGCCGATGAGCTCAGTGTTGGTCTTGTCCAGGGTGAGCGCCTGGTCGAGATAGGAGAGCGCGTCCACGTACGCCTTCTGGTTAATGGCGTCATCGGCGTGGGCGCGGAGCTGGCGGACCTGCTCGCCGCGCTGCTGCTTCTGCAGCTTCTGCTGCACCTCGTACATCAACTCCTTGGCTATGGCGTGCTGCGTGTCCACACGCAGCACCTGCTGCAGCAGCTCCTTGGCCTTGGACAGCTCGGCCTTTTCCATCGAATCCTTGGCCCTTACCACGTACTCGCTCACCATGTGCTTCTTGAGCGATTCCTGGATGCGGGTGAGGTCGAAGGCAAAGTCTTCAGCGGTGGCGTAGCGCTCTTCGCGGTCCTTGGCCAGGGCGCGGTGCAGCGCTTCTTCCAGCTCCGGCGGATACACGGTGAGGAAATTTTTCAGCGGCGGCGGGGGTTCATGAATGATCTTCAAAAGCGTGGAGGCCGTGTCCTTGCCGTCGAAGGGGTTGCTGCCGGTGAGCAGCTCGTAGAGCATGACCCCGCAGGAGAAGATGTCGGTGCGCCCGTCCACCACTTGGGCGTTGATTTGCTCCGGCGACATGTAGGTGATGGTGCCCACCACCTGCCCGGTGCGGGTGAGGGAGGCGTCGCCCATGCGGGCAATGCCGAAGTCCACAATCTTCACATTGCCGTCGTTCAGGATCATCAGGTTGCCGGGCTTGATGTCGCGGTGCACGATGCCGCGCTGGTGGGCGTAGTTCAAGCCATGCAGCCCCTGGATGATGTAGTGCAGCTTCTGCACCAGGGAGACGTCGCGGTGCGAGGAGATGATCCTGTCCAGGCCCTCGCCTTCCAGGTACTCCATCACCAGGTAGGGATTGCCTTCGTGTTCCCCCAAGTCGTACACGATGACGATGTTGGGGTGCTGCAGCATGCCCGTGGACTGGGCCTCGCGGTAGAACCGCTTCAGCAGGTCGGGATTGTCCTGGAAGCCGCCGGTCATCATCTTGATGGCGACCATGCGCCCGATCATCGGGTCCTGGCCCTTGTAGACCACGCCCATGCCGCCCTTACCCAGGGTGGAGACGATTTCGTATTTCCCGATTTTGGCCGGGGCCTGTGCCATGTCTTATTGCGCCACCTTCAGCAGCTGTCCTCCCATGAGAACTGTGGCCCCCACGGGGACCGGGGCGGTGCCGCGCACGAGGATAAAAGTGCCGTTGCGGCTACCCATGTCTTCAAGATAGAAGTCTTCTCCGCGCTGGTAGATGCGGGCGTGCGTCCCGCTCATGAAGCCGTCGTCGTTAAAAGTATACGTGCCGCGCGCCCGCCCCAGGGTGACTTCTTCCTGGTTCACCGGGAAACGGCCGGTCTCGTCGGGGCCCTGGGCGGTCATGCGCACCAGTTCCGCCACGGACTCATTGAGGGCTGTGGACATGTCCATGATGGTGGTGCCGGTGGCGGCGGCCTTTTTGAGCACGTCGGCCTTGGCGCGGAACTGCAGCATCTGGCGCCCGACCAGAACCACGTCCTTGTCCTGCAGGGTGTAGATGGCGATGAGGCGCACAAACACCCCCGCGCCCTGGCTCAGGTCCTCCACGAACAACTGCCCGCGGTCCACGAAGAAGCGCCCGTGAACCGGGGCCATCTTGGTATCGGTACCGAAAAGCAGATCACCTTCGGTGCGGCCCACCTTGAGCTTTCCGTCCTTGAGCGGGTGCTCGTCGCCCACCGTGCCGTCGCGGCGCACGTGCTGCAGCTTGAACTTGGGCAGGACCACCGAGAACTTCGCGCCCCCGGTGACCACCGTATGAGCGGCAGCCTGGCGGGCCGGCGCGGTTTCGTCCCACACCACCTCGAACAGGTCGCGGTCGGTCTCCTTGCCCTTGAGCTGGTAGCGGCCCAGATGAACAATCCTGAACACACCCAGCGGGGCGACCTGTTGGTTTAGCGTGTCCGAGATCACGATCTGTTCGGGAACGGCCACGCTTTCCACCCGCGAGGCCATGTTTACCACATCGCCAAACACATCGTTGGACTTGACGATACCGGTGCCGTAGTGCAGGCCGATGCGAATGAACACGTGGTCGACCTTGGGCTTGGGGGCGTTGAAGCCGATGAGCGCCTTCTGCATCTCCATGGCCGCCAGCACCGATTCCTTGCCCCCCTCAAAGCTGGCCATGATGGCGTCGCCGATGGTCTTGATCACCCGCCCGCCGTGCGCCTCCACGATCTTCCGCAGTATGTCGTTGCACTGATGCACCATCATCAGGCCGGCCACGTCGCCGTACTTCTCGAAATACGCGGTGGATCCCTTGATGTCGGTAAACATCACCGTAATCGTGCGGCGGAACTTCTCCAGTTGGGCCAGGAGCTCTTCCTGGGCCTTCGGAGACTGCATGATCTGGGTGACGCTTTCCTGTGGTTGCATGAGCCCGTTTCTGCCACACGCCGGTTGGGGCGCGCTGCCGCCTTGCTGCTCCGCCATCCCGACATACAAGCCCATGCGCACTCCCGCCCTTCCGGCCGGGGACGCCGTTCACAACGACTTGGATCGGGCGGCACCTCACGTTGCCCGGAGGGGCGAACAAGCCGCTACCGGCGCCTCTCGCGAGGTGCTTGCAGGCAGTAAAGTTATCACGGAACGGGGGCGGTTGAAAGTCATATTCCCTGTTCAAAGGGACTACCACTTTGGGCACCGAAGTAACCACCTAAGTCGTTACTGGTGAATGCCCTGAGCGCCGGCCGCAACCTTCAATAGCCGGGAGACGCCCGCCGCGAAGGTTTGCGGAGGAGGAATCAAGCTGAGGATCAGGTGGCCTTCGCCGGGGAAGTCAAAAAAATGCCCCGGGTGGACCAGGACCCCGTAGTCCCGCAGCAAGTCCAGGCAAAACTCCTCGTCGGAGCGGGCCGCCGGTATCCGCAAGACCACATACCAGCCGCCTTCGGCCTGCAGGCGGCGGCACTGGGGGTGGCCGGCCAGTTGACGGTCGAGTTCTGCCAGGTTGCCGGCGACCCGAGCGTTGACCTGGAGTTGGAAGCCGGCGCCGAGCGCCAGCAGTTCCGGCAAGGCGAGCTGGGCAGGGGTGTTTACGGACAAGTAGGTGTCGGCGATCACTTCCAGGCGGGACTGCGCTTCCGTCGCCAGTTCTGCGGGGCCGCCGATGGCGATCCATCCCAGCTTCATCTGCGGCAGGCCGCAGAGCTTCGAGAGCCCGCTCAAAGCGAAGGTGAGAACATCCCGGCGCTCGCAAAACGAAGCCCGCGGCAGGCCATCCTGCGTGAAGTCGAGGAAGACCTCGTCGGCAATCAGCGCCAGGCCGTGGTTCGCGCACAGCCACGCCAGGCTCTCTGCCTCCGCCGGCTTCACGAACGAACCTGTGGGATTGTTGGGATGCACCACCACCACCGCCCTGGTCCGGGGAGTGAGCGCAGCTTCCAGCCCCGGCAGGTCCATCTGCCAGCCGTGGTCCCCGCCTTGGTGATAGAGCAGCGGGTAGCGGGCGAGGCGCACGTCCTGGAGCGATGCCAGGTATTCGAGCAGGGGATAGCTGGGCGCGGGCGCCAGCACTTCATCGCCAGCCTCGCACAGCAGCCGGAACAGGAACGAATAGGCCTCGCTGGTGCTGGCGGTGAGGACAATGTCTTCTGCCGAAGGCGCGGTGGAGGCCGCCACGGGCTGCGCCACGCTGCGGTCGCGATAGTAGCCGGCTACCGCCTCGCGCGCCACCCGCAGCCCGCGGGCGTCAGGTTCGTACCGCAGGACCGCCGGCTGACTGAGCGCCTGCAGAACGGCTGCTTGCGCGTACTGAAATTCGCAGCGGGTTGGGTTCGACTCGGTGAGGTCGAGGATGTCTTTGCCCGCGGAGCGCCGCTCCTCAAGCGCCGCCGCCAGCCGGTTGGGCGTCAGGTTCCAGTCGGTGCGCGAGGTAAACATGGATGTAGTGCCGGCGTATCGCCGGCTTCAGTTGCGGTCCAAAGTCATCTCGTCTACCGCCAGAACCGTGTGCAACAGCACATCGGCCCCGTTGGCGCAATCTTGCCAGCGGCTGAACTCGCGCGGCGAGTGGCTGATGCCGCCCACACTGGGCACGAAGATCATCCCCATCGGACCCAGGCGCGCCATCATCTGGGCATCGTGCCCGGCGCCGCTGGGCAAGCGCATGAACCACAAACCGAGACGCAGGGTCGCGCCTTCGATGGCCTTCTGCACTGCGGGCGTGGCCAGCGCGCTTTCGTGATGGCTGGCCCGCCGAATCTCGATCTCGGTGCGGGTGCGCGTGGCGATCTCTTTCGCCCGGGCCTCGATCTCGCGGGCAAGCTTTGCAATCTTCTCCGACGACAGGTCGCGCAGCTCGATGCTGTGCCGCACCATGCCCGGAATCACGTTGGGGGCGTTGGGCGAAACGTGCAACTCACCCACCGTGCCCACCTGGCGTCCGGGCTCGCGGGTTACAATCTCGCGCACCGCCAAAGTCAGCTCGGAGGCCGCGATCAGCGCGTCCTGGCGCTCGGGCATGGGCGTGGTCCCGGCATGGTTGGCGAAGCCGCGGATGGTGGCGTCGTAGCGATCAATCGACACAATGCCTTCCACTTCGCCAATATTCGCGTTCATGAAGGCCAGCGTCCCACCCTGCTCGATGTGCAGCTCCAGGTAACAGTGAAACGATCCGGGCGCGCGCCGCGCATCGGCGATGCGCTCCGGGTCGCCACCGATCTTGCGCAGCGCATCGGACTTCTTGATTCCGTTCCACACCTGGTCGAGCTCTCCGGGCAGCAGCTCTCCGGCTGCCGCCCGGCTGCCGTCGAGGCCGTTGCCGTAGGCCACGCCTTCTTCGTTGGCCCAGAGGACGACTTCCAGAGGATGGCGGGTCGAAATCTTCTGCTCGTTCAGTGTGCGCACCACTTCGATGGCGCCCATGGGCTATGCGCGGCTCGAGTCCGGCAGCGCGCATCAACTCCATGGCATAGGTGCGGCCGGCCACGTCGGCATCGGAATAGCCCACGCGGGTAACGCCGTCGGCAAAGCTGCCGGCCGCAGGCCGCCCGAACACGCTCAGGCCTTCCAGGCTCTCCCGCAGTCGAGGCCCGTTGGTTCGAATCCGGGAAGCCTCGGCGGACGATGATTCCGCGGAGAGCAACACGGGATCGAGGAGTGCGGCCGAGCACATCGCTGCTTGTTCCAGGAACTGGCGTCGCGTGGAGAGCATGTTGGAGGATTATAGAACCGGTCTATCGGCCGGGAGGCGGGCTCGCTTCCGGAGCCGGGGTGGACTCGGTCTGACGCAAGGCCTTCTGGGAGGGCGGAGAGGCCGGCGCTGCCGCCTCCTTCTCCTTCGTCCTCTTCTTGAACATCTTCCGGCGAAGCTGCGGCCCGAATTCCTTGAGCACGTTCAGTGCGGCGCTGATGGCCAGTCGTCTCCCGGCGCGGGCGAAGGTGCGGCCCACCCGCCGTTCTTCTTCCGGATAGTAAGCGTTGGTCAGGGCTGCTGAAAACAAACTGCCGAGCACTTGGGAGAAGTTGAACTGGCGCCGGCCATTGTCGCCCTTCGTCACCACCACCCGGGTCAGCGCGTAGCCGATGCGCCGGCCCGTGGGCCCCTGCCCCTGGCGGAAGTATCGCGGGTCCTGATGCAGCAGCGACGGCAGAGCGAAGCGGACAAAAAATTCACTGTGCACCTGGCTGGAGAAAGCGGCCCCGTAGCGCCGTCCGTAGCCTTCACCGCCCTGCCCGAAGCCTTTCGGTTTGTCCCGTGCCTGGCCAATGCCCGCTCTTGCAGCAGCCTTGAGGAAGGTAAAGCGGTCGAAAGCCTTGCCGACAAACAACTCGAACTTCTGACTGGGGGTCAGCGGCTTCACCGGCCAATGCGGATCGGTGATGTCCACCGTGGGCACGATGTGCAGAATGTGCGGGTCTTCTTTCTCCTGGTGCGTGTCCTTGTTTTTCGCGGCCGGGACTTGGGAAGGTGCATCAGGCAGGGGCTGGGTCGGAGCAGCGTCCTTGCGGGGGGAATTCTCTGGGCTCTGCGCCCGATTCGGGGAATTGTTCTCCGGCACCGGCTGAGGATGCGCCTGCAACCAACCTCCCCAGCCCAGGACGAAAGTGAGAATCACGCCACAGCTCCGGCTGGCGCTCACGGTCCGGGGAGTCTAGCAGCCTGCTGGAGGAATTGCGAGGCCGCCGCAAGGCGGTCCGACGTTTCCCGTCGCGGTCGCAACCCACTACGGCTTGGCCACCACCAGCGGTTGCGCCTCGGGCTCGCGCCGGTAGAACACCCGCGGACGCTGCAAGCTGCGCTGGGCCACGGCCTCGATCTTTTCTTCGCCTTCGACCATGGCGATGTTGCGCCCTAGCTTGCGCGCGTCCTGCATACCTTGCTCCTGCATCTGCGGGACCCGCAGCGTGGCGTAGTCCAGCCATTCCCGGACGACGACCGAGCCGTCCTTTGGCGAAGAATCCGCAGAGGGCGTCTTCAGTCCCTCTTCGACCAGCGCGTACGTGAGGTAACCGTGCCCGAGTTGCGCCGCCTCCAGAGCCGCCTGATAGCCCTGCGCTGCCGTCAGCACGTACATACCTTTCTCATACGCCAGTTGCGCCAGACCCTTGGAGTTCATCGGCCCGCGGCGCTTCTCCTCGGCTTCGAGCGCCTGCCCGGAGTTGCAGGCGTCAATCACCAGCAGCAGCCGCCCGGCGTCAATCTTCTCGAAGGCGTGTTCCAGGTCGCGGTCGGAGATGGAGTGGTCGAGGATGGCTTTCAAGCCGGCTTCGTCAAACTCAGTGCGCGAGCCTGAGTAGCCGAGATCGTGAGGGATGAGGTAGAAGCGCGGGCCGGAAGCGGTGCCGTGCCCGGCGTAGTAGACGAAGACCGCATCTTCGGGCTGGGCGGGCTGGAGCCTTTGCAGCGAAGCTGGCAGGGGCGCGGCGGCGGGCTGCGGGTCACCCGAGAGCTTGCGCAGTGCAGCCAGTAGGTTGCCCTTGGTGGCGTCTCGGTCGAGCAAAGCAATCACTTCGACCCTTGCGTACTCCCCGAGCTTGGACTGCTGTCGAGCCAGTTCTTCGGCGAAGGCGGTGGCATCGGCCACAGCGTAGTTCAGGTTGTAACCTTTATTAGCGTACTGGTTGATGCCGATGGCCAGGATGTAGGCCGTACCCTTGCGCCGCAGACTCTCGGCGCCGGTGACCATCAGCTCGGCGTCACTACTCTTGATGTTGTCTTTGTTGAAGGCGTAGGCGGTGAAGCGGTTCGCGCCGGCGACGATAGGGACGCTGGCTTCGAGCGTGGCCTTCGACTGGCCCTGGAGCACATCGCCGCGCCAGACCTTCACCAGCGAACCGTTGCGGAACAGGCGCAGGTCGCGGGCGCCAGAGCCGGCAGGACGCTGTGCATCGGCGGGAGCCTCGGCGACTTCTAGTTTCAGCGAAATAGTGCGCGACGCAACCGGCCCAGTCGTTGCCTGCGCGCTGTCGGCCGCGAGCTTCACTTCCGGCTGGCGACGATCGAGTTGGGCGAAGTCGCGGGGCGCCATGGGTTGCTTGCCGGCCAGCACCTCGGCGAGCAGGCCGGGATAATAGAACTCGTTAAAGAAGACCTCCGCGGATGCGGTGTCGAACAGGTTTTCGCTGAAGCGCCAGCGCACGCGCGCGAAGGCGCCGGGTGAACCGTCGAAGAGGCCGTCCGGAGTGGTGACCAGCCACTCGCGGCCCTCCTGGAACGCGGCCGCCGTGGCCAGGAGTTGACCGGTTGAGGTGTTCCAGAATTTCACGGTGGTATCGTCACTGCCGGAGGCCAGTAACTTGCCGTCCGAACTGAAGGCGACGCTCCACACCGGGCCGCTGTGTCCGGAGAGCTTGTGCTTCAGCTCGCCACTCGCGGCGTCAAAAAGCTTCGCTGTCCGCTCGGACGTGCCCACGGCGATGGCCCTGCCGTCGGGGCTGAAGGCCAGCGTGTTGATGCCGCGCGTTTCCGCCTTGATGGTGCGCACCTGGGTGCCGCGCCTGGGGTCCCACAGATTGACGTCCTGATCGGCCGTGGCCAGCAGCGCGCCATCAGGACTGAAAGCGACGGTGAGAGTCATGCGGACGTGGATGGTGCGCAGTTGCGCCCAACTCGAGGTGTCGAAGATCTTCAGGTCCTGGCCGCCCACCGAGGCCAGCAGACTGCCGTCGGGACTGAAGGCAAGCGCGACCACTGACCCGGTATGCGCGTCGGGGATTTTCTGCAGCAGGTAACCCTTTGCGGCGTCCCAGACCTTGATGGACTTGTCGTCGCCGCCGGTGGCGAAGAAGCGGCCGTCGCGGCTGAAGGTCAGCGTCTTCACCAGTCCGCCGTGCGCGGTCACCGTGCGCAGCAGATTTCCCGTGGCCGGCTGCCACATGCGGACGTAGCGATGCAAGCTTCCCGACAACAGGCTCTTGCCGTCGGGGCTGAAGACGGTGGGGCGCAGCGTTCCGGAAAATCCTGCCATGATGCGCTGCAGGGCGCCGGCGGCGGGGCGTTGGCCGCTCCACTCGGTCTGCACCGAGGTGATTTCGAATCCGGCGACGTCGGCGGCGCGAAACATGCTTTCCACGTTTTCCGCCGCTTGCTGCTCCTCGGCGCCCACGTCCTGGTTTTCAGGCGCAGGGCCGGCGAGGATCCTTGCCAGGTTGCCGCTGCGCAGGTCCCAAAGGAGGCTGTCGCCGCGCACACCCAGGCCGCCGGCGGCCAGCAGCGTAGTTTCGGGGTGAAAGGCGACGGCCTCGACCGCCGTGGCCGATCCCTCCAGGCTGCGTACCGGTTTGCTTTCAGCCACGTTCCACAACTTGACGGTTTTGTCCTCGCCAGCGGAAGCGAGCGTCTTGCCGTCGGGACTGAAAGCGAGCGAGTAGATCCACCCGAAGCGTCCACCGTGCCCTTCCAAGGTGCGAATCTGTGCTCCCGTGACGGCGTCCCATAGGTGGATCACTTTGTCCTCACCAGCGGAGGCGAGGAGCCGGCCGTCGGGGGTGAACGTCACCGTCAGCACGCCGCGCCTGTGGCCTTCGAGACGCCGCTGAAGTT
>CAZXVY010000037.1:0-2813 GCA_964644115.1 uncultured Terriglobales bacterium | reverse complement strand
CCGCTCGCAATATCCCAGATGACCACGCTTCCGGGTTGCCTGGCGGCGTCACCCATGCCGGCGAAGGAGAGGGCGGCGGCGATCATGGCTCCCTGGGGATGGAAACTCAGCGAACGAGCCACTCCACCGGGAGGCGAAAACTCTCGCACCCTCTTTCCTCGTACCGGGTCCCAGAGCGTCACGGTTTCGCCACCCGCAGCCAGCCAACGCCCGTCGGAACTGAAGGCCAGAGCGTGGATCCATCCTGGCTTCGCCGCCTTCTGGGTGAGTGCACGCTCCGTAGCTTGACCGGGGAGGTCGAGCAGGTAAAGGTTGGAGTCGGAGGCGAAAGCCAGCAGCTTTCCGTTGCTGCTGAAGGCCAGCGCGCGGATGCCGCCCTCGGTTTTCAGGCTGCGGAGCAGTTCGCCGCGGCCGAAGTGCCAGAGCCGCAGCGTGCGGTCGGCGCCGCCGGAGGCGAGCGTGGAGCCGTCGGGGCTGAAGGCCAGGCACTCGATGCGATCTTCGTGGCCGGTGAGCGTGCGCAGCAGGGTGCCGGTGGAGGCGTCCCACAACTTCACCACACGGTCGTAACCGGCCGAAGCCAGTACGCGTCCGTCGGGGCTGAAGGCCACCGCGCGCACGCGGTCGCTGTGTGCGTTCTGAAGCAGGAGCTCCGGAGAGGCGGCGACCGGAGTCTGTGCTGCGGCGGCCGCGAGCGCCAGCAGGCACACAAACATCACCCGCAGCATGCTGCGTTCGTCCATGGCTGCGATCCCCCAGGGCGCGAGCATCTACTGGAGAAGCGAGCCGGCATCGGAGAGCAGGCCGCCCCGCTCACCGGACATTTTGTCCTTACCCACCCACACACCCAGCAGCGCACGCGCGAAATCACGGCCAGGAATGTCGGGCATGGCTTCTCCGGCGATGGTGACCATGACTTTGTCGGGGCCAAAGCGGATCACAGCCTCGTCTCCCAGGTTGAGGTCCTTGCGGAAGTAGCCCACGAGCTTGCCGAACTCCGACTTCTTGGAGAGGCCGCGGCCAGCCACCTCGGCGAGGTCTTCTCGGACCTCGCGCGCCGTGCGCTTGTAGGTGAAACTGATGACGATCATCTTGGGAAACTCGCCGTCCAGCACCGCTTGGTGAATGGCGCCGTCCTGGATCAGTGAGTCAATGGACTTTCCCTTGAACGGGGCGAAGGCCTTGCGGGCGCCCGCCTCGTCGAGGTAAAGGATGACGGAGTACATTTCGCGGGTGGAGAAGGAAAAGCCGGAAGAGTCGCCGCCGGCCGACATCAATTTGTCGCGCGTGGCGTCACCGGTGCGCACCAGTGTGGGTTGGCCTCCGGGCTCGAAGGCGCGGCGGTCACCGGATTCGTCCGCCGGTGCGGCCGCCACCAGAACCAACAACAGGGCTCCTGCGAGCAAGCGACGATAGTACTGCCTCATACGTACCTCCCTTTCGGATCTAACGGTTCGACTTGATTCTTTGAGCGCGCTCGGTAGCCTCCTGGGCCTCCTTGGTCCAGCCCTTCAGCTTGTAAAGCGCGGCCAGGTTCTCCAGAACCACGGCCACGTAGGGATGCTTCTCACCCACCCCGCGCTCCAGCACGCCCAAGCTGCGTTCGTAGAGCATGAGCGCGCCGTCGTAGTCGCGTTTCTGCTTCTTCACGTAAGCCAGGTTGTTGAGCGCGGCCGCCAGCCTTTGGTCCCAGGGGCCGACTTTTTCTTCCAGGATGTCGAGAGCGCGCTCATAGGCAGTCTCGGCCTCGGAGTACTTGTCCTGCTCGCTGTAAGCCTTGCCCAGATTGTTGAAGAGGACGCCCAGTTGTTCGTCCTTGGGGCCCTTGGCCTTCTCCGTGATGGCGATGGCGCGCTCGAAAGTTTCCTCCGCTTCCACGAACTTTTCCAGGTTGGTGTAGACCATGCCCAGGGTGTTGAGGGCATTACCCACGTCGGCGTGTTCCGGCCCCAGGAGCTTCTCCTGCAGGGCCACCGCGCGCCTGGCAATGGGCAGCGCGGCATCGAACTTCTTCAGGGAATCGTAAATCGAAGCCAGCGAATTCAAGCTGGTGGCAACGCGAGCATGCTCGGCGCCGAAGGTCTGCTCCGCCACTTGCAGAGCGCGCTCCGCCACGGGCAAGGCCTCGCTGAACTTCGCCTGCTCGTGCAGTTGGACCACTCGGCGCGCCAAGTCCTCCCACTCGCGGCTGCTCTTGGCGGGCGCGGCAGCGCTCGCACTGCTGCCCACCGGTTCGTCGTTCACTGCGACCAGTTTTCCGGAGTGGTCCGTGGTGAAGCTGAAGCCGTCTTTGGAACCGGAAGAGGGCGCGGGGCGACTGCGCGCCGATGTGGTTGCTGAAATCGGCCGGCTCCCGGCCTCCGCCACCTCGACTGGCGGAGCGTCGAGCACAACCAGGGAGAGTTTTTTCCGATCAACGTCTTCGGGAATGGAGAAGGTCATCGAGAACACATCTTCAGCGTCGGGTTCCAGGGCAACGTACTTGAACTTATCGCCCCCGTACTCCGCTTCCACTGCCTTCCGCTGACCCTGCCACGAGAGGTCCCGAATGGCAGCCTTCTTGCCGGGAGCCAGGTACAGGAAGACAATTTCGAGGGCGCTGGGCAGCCAAGCCTCTCGTCCGGACGGGTTGTGGAGCATGGCCGTAACGGTGCATCGCACGGTGCGGGGGCCGGGCGAGCCTGCGGTCGGCTGCTCTTCTGTGCAGGGGCCCATCTCGGCGTGAACCACGTCCCAAAGCCGCGGCAATGCCAGAGCGCGCAGCTGCTTGCCAGTCTCCACATCCCAGATGCGGACGGTGCTGTCCCAACCAC
>CAZXVY010000036.1:0-13456 GCA_964644115.1 uncultured Terriglobales bacterium | reverse complement strand
TGGACGACCAGGACTTCCAGATCGTCAAGACCTTCGGCAAGAACGTCCCCGACATCCGCAAGAAAAAGGGCGAGGAAAACGTGTTTCCCAAGTTCACCACCTGGCGGGAGCAGATTGACGGCAAGCACTGGTTTCCCACCTACAGCCGCGCCGACGACACTCTGCACTTTGAGAGCGGCGACATCCGCATGCGCATGATCGTCAAGTACACCAACTACCAGCGCTTTGAAACCGCCTTCAAGGAAAAGGTCACCTACGAGGGCACCGAGGTGAAGTCTGCTCCGGCGCCGGAGCCAGCCAAGCCCCCGGCCCAGTCACCTCCCAAGTAGCGCCTGATCTGCGATGTTTGATGTGTGATGTTTGAGGTGTGATGTTTGAGGTGCGATGTTTGAGGTGCGATGCTCGATGTGGGTTTTGTGTGAAGGCCCTGGAGGGAACATCGCACATCACACATCAAACATCGCACATTAGTAAAACAAATACTTCCGCCACTTCTCATCCGAGCGCCCAATCAGGCGCATGATGTGGCGGCTGGTGTGCAGATTAAACGCCCGCGGCTCGCGCAGCAGCTTCATACTGGCCTCGGCGGGAAACTGGTTGCCCTTGTGCCGGTTGCAGGGATGGCAGCACGCCACCAGGTTCTCCCAGCTGGAAAGCCCGCCCCGCGAGCGCGGCGCCACGTGGTCCAGCGTCAGCTCGCTGGAGTGCAGCACCGACCCGCAGTACTGGCAGGCGTTGCGGTCCCGCAGCAGGATGTTCTTGCGCGACAGCGCCCGCGTTTGATGCGGGATGCGGCGATATTCCAGCAGCCGGATCACCGACGGCAGCCGCATGGTCAGGCTCATGGCGTGCAGGAAGAAGCCGTCCTCTTCCTCGGCGCGCGCAATCCCCTTCAGCACCAGCACAATGGCGCGCCGCGCCGCGCAGATGTTGATGGGCTCGTAGGACGCGTTCAGCACCAGCACCGGCGTGTGCAGCACCGAGTACCCGTTGCCGTTGCCCCCCGAGGCAGACTGGTGCGCCTCCTTCGGCATCCCCTGAGGATGGCTGCTGTGCGCCGGCTTTTGCTTTCCGCCTGACATACCCTAGGCCTGCGAAACTTCCGCCCTCTCCGGCGGCTCGGCCGCTCCCACCGCCGCCGCCTCACCCTTCATCACTCTCGCCACCGTCGCCACCAGCACCCGTTCCGCGCCCGCTCGCCGCAGCACCCGCGCGCACTCGGAAACCGTGGTTCCCGTGGTAAACACGTCGTCCACCAGCAGCACTTCCCGGCCGGCGACTTCCTCCGGCCGCGCTACTTCGAACGCGCCCCGGATGTTCTCCCGCCGCTGGTGCCGCGTGAGCCCGGTCTGCGACTCGGTGGCGCGCTTGCGCCGCAGCACCCCGCTGCGCAGTTGAAAATCCGCCGCCGCGCCGCCCGCAACTCTGCCCAGCGCTTCCCGCGCAATCAATTCCGCCTGATTGAATCCCCGCTCTCGCAGCCTGCTGGAATGCAAAGGCACGGGGATCACCACCCTCAACCCGCTGCCGCATTCCGCCACCAGCCCGGCCGCCGCCTGCGCCAGCATTTCTCCCAGCACCTTCGCCGCCGGGCGCACCTGCTCATACTTTAGAAGATGAATCAGCCCGCGCAGGTTGCCGTCGTAGCTCCCATAAGCTCGGGCCTGCTGGTACGGCTGCTCCACCCGTCGGCACATTCCGCAGCGTGTGGGGCGGCCGTCCTCGGCCGCCGCCTTGCCGGCAGGTTCGTGTGGCGCGGCCGTCCCCGGCCGCGTCTCCCCATCCGGTGCATGCACGCTGAATACCCGTTCCCCGCACACGGAGCACGTCGGCCCGGAGACAGGAGCGATGGCCTTCAGGCAGTCCGAACAAACCGGCAGGCGGGAAATATTGACCAGGGGCGAGCCGCAGAGGCGGCAATCGCCGGGAAACAGCGTGGCAAACAGGCTCTCAGCAGCCACGCCGGCAAGCCACACCAACCTACTTCGCCCTTTCGAGTTCTTCACCCGGGCCCGAATTAGGTCGCTACTGCTGAAGACGACCTCCCCCCGGGGTGTTCCATACCCGTGTGTAGCCCGGCCGCCCTCGGCCGGGCCGCCCGTGTAGCGGCGGGCGCCCTCGCCCGCCCTTTCCTCCCGGTTATCCTTTAGTATACCCGCCCCTCGGAAGCCCCCGCAATCCAGCCTGCCCGTGTAGCGGCGGGCGCCCTCGCCCGCCCGTAGCGCCGGCGTCCCGCCGGCTTGGGCCCACCCTTCGTGTGACCTTCGTGCTCTTCGTGGTGCGCTTTTTCGGGCCGCAAACAGGACGCTGTCATGAGAGCCAAGTCGTGTAGAATCCACTGCGCGCGCACCTAACCCAACCTCCCGGAGGACCTGTGGCCCAAGCCGCCGCAGCAGAAACCAAGCCCGCCCAACCCACCTTTCAGCCTTACGTTTCCGCCGATGACATGCGCACCGAATTCTCCGTGCGCGCCGTAGTCCTGGGCGCGATCTTTGGCCTCATCTTCGGCGCGGTGACGGTCTACGTGGGCCTGCGCGCCGGGCTCACCGTGGCCGCCTCCATTCCCATTGCCGTACTCTCCATCAGCATCCTGCGCGCCTTCGGCAAATCCACCATCCTGGAAAACAACATCGTGCAGACCACCGGCTCGGCCGGCGAGTCCGTGGCCGGCGGCGTCATCTTCACGCTGCCCGCTTTGATCTTCCTGGGATTCGACCTCGAGTACTCCCGCATCTTCCTGTTGGCGTTGATCGGAGGCTGCCTGGGCGTCTTCTTCATGATCCCGCTCCGCCGCCAACTCATCGTGAAGGAGCACGGCGAGCTACTCTATCCCGAAGGCACCGCCTGCGGCGACGTCCTGATTGCCGGCGACAAGGGCGGCAGTTTCGCCAGCCGCGTGTTCTGGGGACTGGGACTGGGCAGCGTCTACACCATGTTCCAGAACGAGAACATCTTCTCCGCCTGGCCGGGCACTCCCACCTACCAGACCGACAAGTATCCCGGAGCGCAGGTGCGCCTCGACGCCACCTCCGAATACCTGGGGGTGGGCTACATCATCGGCCCGCGCATCGCCGGGGTCATCTTCGCCGGCGGCGTTTTCTCCTGGCTGGTGCTCATGCCCGCCATCAAATTCTTTGGCTCAGGACTCACCGAGCCTCTTTATCCCTCCACTATTCCCATCAAGGACATGTCCTCGCTGGATCTCTGGCGCGCCTACATCCGGCCCATGGGCGCCGGCGCGGTGGCCGCCTCCGGATTGATCACCCTGATGAAGACCATGCCCACCATCCTGGGCGCATTGAAGGCCGGGCTGAAGGACTTGGGCAAGAGCGCCGCCGAGGCCGCCGCCACCAAGCGTACGGAGAACGATCTGCACATGAAGTACGCCGTGGGCGGGTCGGTGGCCCTGTGCCTGATGATGTGGGCCTTCTTGACCTTCAAGCCGGTGCCCGGCGCGCAGACCTCGATGTTCGCCAACGCACTCGCCGCGGTTTTCGTAGTCATCTTCGGCTTCCTGTTCGTCACCGTCTCTTCGCGCATCGCCGGCCTCATCGGAACTTCTTCCAATCCCATCTCCGGCATGACCATTGCCACCCTCATGGCGGTGTGCGCCGTATTTCTTGTGGCGGGCTGGACGGCCCCGGCTTTCGGCGCGCTGGCCATCACCATCGGCGGCGTAGTTTGCGTGGCCGCCGCCAATGCCGGCAACACCTCCCAGGACCTGAAGACCGGGTTTATCGTTGGCGCCACACCCAGGTACCAGCAGTACTCGCTGCTCATCGGCGTGGCCGTGTCGGTAATCGCCATCGGCTACACCCTCAAGCTGATGAACGAGAATCTGGAGCAGTTCAGGCCGGTTCCCGCTCGCACCTACGCCCTGGAAAAGCTGCCCACCGGCGTCAATGTGAAGACGCCCGAGGCGCCCCATTTCGACCGCGAGCGCATCAAGGTACAGCCGGAAAAGGGCAAGCCCTACGAGCTGGCTGGCAAGCAGTACATCGTGCTCAATGCCATTGGCTCCGCAGAGTTGGCTGACGGCACCTATCTCTTCAATCCGGCCACTCAGCAGATCGAGGTGCAGTGGATCCAAGGCATCGGCAGCGACCAGGCGCCCGCGCCCCAGGCCAAGCTCATGTCCACCGTCATCAGCGGCATCCTCAACCAGCGCCTTCCCTGGGGACTGATCATGCTGGGCGTGTTCCTGGTTATCGCGGTGGAACTGCTGGGCATCCGCTCGTTGTCCTTCGCCGTGGGCGCTTACCTTTCCATCGGCACCACCTTCGCCATTTTCTGTGGAGGCGTCACCCGCTGGCTGGTGGATGCGGCCGCCAAGCGCGCCGGCGCGCACGCGCAAGAGAGTGAGGTCAGCCCCGGCTCTCTTTTCGCCAGCGGCCTGATCGCCGCCGGCGGCGTCGTGGGCCTGTTCGGAGTGGTGCTCAAGGGCCTGGAAAAATGGCCCTGGTTCACCGCCCAGATGCAGGCCATGGGCTTGCGCACCGAGAACTTCCTCAAGTTCGGTGAAACCAATCCCTTGCACCACACCTGGCTGGCGGTGCTGATGTTCGCACTCCTGGCCGCCTCCGCCTTCTACTTCGCCCGCAAACCCCTCGAGGACAACGGCAAAAAGTAGCAGCCTGCCGTAGAGACGTTGCTTGCAACCTCTCCGAAATTGTTTGTAGAGAGTTGCTTGTAACGTCTCCGAGATTTCTTGTACTGACGGTGCTTGTAACGTCTCGAATTCGTCTTCGGTTCAAGCGCCGTAGGCGCGACGTGAAGTAGCCCAGCGCTTCAGCGCTGGGATCGCGTTGGTATGTTGGAAGGAGTCCCGTAGGGACGACGCAAACCCGAAACCTGACACCTGATCCTATAAAATTCCCCGGTGTGCAAGCGGGCATCCTGCCCGCGCTCTTTCCATCGCACATCACACATCAAACATCACCCATCATTTATAACTGTCTCCCGTGTTCATCGCCGCCAACCTCGCGCTGGTCCGCGAACGCATCACCGCCGCCGCTCGCCGCGCCGGGCGTAACCCGGACGACGTTGCGCTCATGGCGGTCACCAAGACCCTCGACGCCGATCGTATTCGCGAGGCCCACGCCGCCGGCCTGCGCCTCTTCGGCGAGAATCGCGTTCAGGAGTTTGCCTCTAAGTCGGAAGCCGTCCGCGCCCTGGCCGGCGCGCGCTGGCATCTGATCGGCCATCTGCAAAGCAACAAGGCCGCCCGCGCCGCCGAACTCTTTGACGCAGTGGACACCGTGGACTCCCTCCGCCTGGCCCGCAAACTCAACGACGCTCCGCAGCAGCGGGGCACTCCCTTGCCCGTGCTCATCGAAATCAACCTTGCCGGCGAAGCTGACAAGAGTGGTGTTGCGCCCGACTCAAAGGAGCTGGAAGACATCCTCTATGCCGCCCCCCAACTCGAAGCCCTCACAATCTCCGGCCTCATGGCCATCCCGCCTTTCACCCCCAACCTTGAGGATGCTCGCCCCTACTTCCGCCGCCTGCGCGGCCTCCGCGACCAAATCGCCGCCCGCAAGCTGCCGTCCGCCTCCCCAACGGTTCTCTCCATGGACGTCCTCTCCATGGGCATGTCCCACGATTTCGAGATCGCCATCGAGGAAGGCGCCACCTGCGTCCGCCTCGGCACCGCTCTCTTCGGCGAAAGGCACACATGATCCATAATTCGATGATTGCCGTACTTTCTGCGACTTCCTTCGAGTTGACTTCAATGACTCAATGACTCAATGATTCAATGACTCAATGATTCAATGATTTCGCGCTGGTGGAATTTCTGGCTGAGCTTTTGAGTGTGCCGCGCTCCTCCGTTAAGATAGCTGCCGGCCAAAACAGCCGTAGGAAGGTCATCTGTGTGAACGGATTGTCCGCCGAGGATGTCCGCTCGCGCCTGGCGTAAGCGCAGATTTGACTGGCAACTGGCCACTGGCCACTGGCAACTGCTCATGAGCTTCGCCCAGCGCCTCACCGACATTCGCACCGGCTTCGACCGCCCCTTCTGGGTGGCCAACGTCACCGAACTCTTCGAGCGGCTCTCCTACTACGCCGCCTTCGCCTCCCTCGCCCGCTACTTGCACGAAACCCTCCAGTTCCCTACCCAGGAAGCCAGCAGCCTCACCGGCCTTTTCGGCGGACTGGTCTGGTTCCTGGCTGCGTTCGGCGGGACGGTGGCCGACCGCATGGGTTTCCGTCGCGCCCTCTCCCTCGCCTACCTCATTCTGAGCATTGCGTATTTCCTGCTGGGCTCGATCGGGGCCGCATGGCTGGCGCCGGTTCGCAATGCGCTGCCCCTCGGCGTGCTCGTGGCCATCGTTCTCATGCTGCCCGCGCTGGGTATTGCGCTGGTCAAACCCGCGGTGGTCGGCACCACCGCCCGTGCCTCCCGGGAAAACGTCCGCTCCATCGGCTACTCCATTTACTACACCCTGGTCAACATCGGCGGCGCCGCCGGACCTTACGTCGCCTCCTGGGTGCGCAACCATCTGAGTGTCGAAAACGTCTTTCGTGTGGCGGCGCTCAGCGTCTTCATCATGTTTTTCGCGGTGCTGCTCCTGTTCAAGGAGCCGGCCCGCGCCGACGAAGCCCAGCCCGCCAGCCTGCGCCAGGCGGCCCGCAACTTCTGGGCGGTGCTCTCCAACGCTCGCTTCATGATTTTTCTGCTCATCTTCTCCGGATACTGGATCGTCTTCTGGCAGGAATTCATCATTCTGCCGCTCTACATCACCAAATACATCGACCCCAAGGCCGACACCGAGCTGCTGCTCACCGCCGGGCCCCTCACCGTGATCGCGCTCACCGTGGTCATCAACTTCCTCATCCGCAAGCTGCCCTCGTTCCACGCCATCACCCTGGGCACGCTCATCTCTTCGGTCGCATGGGTCATCCTGATCTTCCGCCCCACCGTACCCATGGTTGTCCTCACGCTGGTGGTGGTTGCGCTGGGCGAAATCACCCAGTCGCCGCGCTATTACGAATACATCTCGCGCCTGGCTCCGCCCGGGCAACAAGGGACGTACCTCGGCTTCGCTTTCCTGCCCATCGGCATCGGCTCGCTGGTCGGCGGATGGCTGGGCGGCAAGCTGCTGCATCACTTTGGGGAGGTCACCCACCAGCCTGAACGCATCTGGTGGGCGGTGACCGGCGTCGGCGTTGCCACCGCGCTGCTATTGTGGATTTACAACCGCGTCGTCCAGCCGGAAAGGGCGGCTCCTGCGTCGGGCGCGTCTGGCTGAGCGAGCAGCGATCTTTTCCTCCCTCCTCCTTCCTCCCTCCTCCCTTCCTGCGTCCTCCCTCCTGCCTTCGCACATCGCCCATCAAACATCAAACATCGCACATCCTGGTCCTCCCCCCTCCTGTAAAATGGATGTTTCGACATGGACCTCGCTGCCATCCAGTCCGCGCTGCGCGAACGCAAGTTTGACGCTTGGCTTTTCTACGACCACCACCACCGCGATCCCATTGCCTACAGTGTGCTCGGCCTGCGCGAGGATCTGATGGTCACCCGCCGCTGGTTCTACGTCATCCCCGCCCAGGGCGAGCCCGCCAAGCTGGTGCACCGCATCGAGGCCGGCCATCTCGACCCGCTCCCCGGCTCGAAGTCCGAATACTCTTCCTGGCAGGAGCTATGGGAGAACCTGAAGGCCATGCTGGCGCCTTACCGCACGCTGGCCATGCAGTACTCGCCCAACAACCTGGTGCCCTACATCGGTCTGGTGGACGCCGGCACCATCGAGCTGATTCGCAGTTTCGGCAAGGAGATTGCCAGTTCCGGCGACCTGGTGGCGCGCTTCGAGGCGGCGCTCACCGAGGAGCAGATGCGCAGCCATTTCGAGGCCCGCGACGCGGTGGACCCCATCACCGCCGCCGCTTTCCAGGAGATCGGACGCCGCGTGCGCAACGGCGGCACTCACGAGCACGCCATCCAGCAGTGGATCCTGGAAGCCTTCGGCCGCGAAGGCCTGGTCACTGAGGACCATCCCATCGTGGGTGTCAACGCCAACAGCGGCGATCCGCACTACGAGCCGCGGGCCGACCGCTCCGCGCCCATCCGCGAGGGCGATTTCGTTCTGCTCGACATCTGGGGCCGCAAGAACCGCCCGCGCACCGTCTACTACGACATCACCTGGACGGGCTTCGTCGGCAAGGCGCCGTCGGACCGCCACCGCGAAATCTTCGACATCGTCCGCCGGGCGCGCGACACCGGCGTCAAGACCGTCACCGATGCCTTCGCCGCCCGCCGCCGCATCGCCGGCTGGGAAGTGGACCAGGCCACCCGCGATTTCATCGCCTCCAAAGGCTACGCGCGCAACTTCACCCACCGCACCGGACACTCCATCGGCGCCAGCGTCCACGCCAACGGCGCCAACATGGACAACCTGGAAACCAAGGACGAGCGCGAAATCATCCCCAACACCTGCTTCTCCATCGAACCGGGAATTTATCTGCCCGAGTTCGGCGTACGCAGCGAAGTGAATATCCTCACCCGTTCCGGCTCCGCGGAAGTGACCGGAAAAATCCAGCAGGAGATCGTCCTCATCTGATGGCCGACGCCCCGCAACCATCCCAGCCCGCCTCCGGCAAGCAAGACGCCGCCCAACAGAAGGACGCGAAGGACGAGAAGGGCGCGAAGGGCGCGAAGCCCGCATCGCGCCCGCTCACCGCCCTGGCGGTGGCGGCGCCGCTGGCCGCCTGGCTCATTCCCGGCGGCGGACACTTCCTCCAAGGGCGTTGGGGACGCGGTCTGTTGCTCATGATCTCCGTCACCTCCATGTTCGTGCTCGGCATCCTCCTGGAGGGCAAGGTCTACACCGCCAACACCGGCGACCTGCTGGACATGCTGGGCTTCATCGGCGACCTGGGCGCGGGCGCGCTCTACCTGGTCACTCGCTTCACGGAGTGGGGACGCGGCTCCATCCAGCTCGCCAGCGCCGACTACGGCACCAAGTTCATCGTGGTCGCCGGCCTGCTCAACGTCATCTGCGCCGTGGACGCCTACCACATCGCCGTGGGAGAGAAACCGTGAGCCTCCAGTTCTCCCATTTCACCGCCGCCCTGGTCTTCGCCTTCTTCGCTTCCATCGTCTTCGGCATCACCCAGCGCTCCACCCAGCGCGAACAGATCCGCTACGGCGCCCAGTGCTTTGCCTTCTTCCTTTTCGGAACCATCGCCGGCGGCTGGCTCATGTGGCTCCTGCGCCACTAGGACATCTGGTCATGTGGTCATCTGGTCATCTTGTGATGTGGTACAGATGACCACATGACCCGATGACCACATGACCCGATGACCACATGACCACATGCTCCTCACCCCTCCCACACAAACGCGTCGAACACGTGCGTCACCGTGAAGCCCAGGCGCCGGTAGAGTTCTACCGCGGGCGCGTTGGCTTCCGTCACGGTCAGCGTCAGCGCCCCGAAGCCGCGCCGCTGCAGGCTTTCATAGGAGGCCGCGAGCAGCGCCTGGCCCAGCCCGCGACGCCGCAGGTCCGGCGCCAGGCACACCTGCGTGATGTGTCCCACGTCGTTTTTCACCCGGGAACACAGCACCAGGCCCACCATCAGGCCAGTTCCCCGGTGCACCGCCACCAACGACGCTTCCGGGTCGAACACTCCACAGCCGGGAAAGCGCACTATGTTGTTCAGGAAGCGCAGCGAGCCGTGGGTGGAACGGTACTGATCGTTGATCTCGGCGTCCACGTGCCCCCGGTAGGCGGCGGTGATCACCGCCGCCGCGCTGCTGAAATCCTCCTCCGTCCACCGCCGGATTTCGATGTCGTCCCCTTGGTCGTCCCCAGCCCGGCTTCCCCAACCCGCCGGCTCTGCGCCCACCGGCACGTGCATGAACAGGCGCACGTAGCGCTGAAAGCCGGCCACCAAGAACGGCCGCGCCAGCGCCCCGGTGGCATGCGGCAGCAGTTGCGCTTCAATGCGATGGATGCCGGGCGACTGCTGCAGCGTTTCGATCACGTGCGTGAGCAGTTGCGCTGCCAGCGGCTCCGGCCCCGGCGAGTCGGGTGCCTGCCCCGGTGAGCCGGGGCGCGCCACCGCGCTCACGAACAGGTCGCCCAGGATGCCCTTGCTGCCCTCGTAGACGAAGAAGGTATACCCGCGCACTCGTCCCTCTTCCACCGCTGCGTACCCGGGCAGGATGCGTGCGTCCAGATAGCGCAGCACCATCTCCGCCGAGTTGGTGTAATCCCAGCCCAGTTGCCTTTCCCAGAGCTGGGTCTCCTCCCCCAGCAGCGCCCGCAGGTCCGCCGAGACAAAGTGCCGGAGATCGTAGATTTCCACGCTCACTTTTTTGCTTTCTCCGACACCCAGTAGTACTCCAGGTTCTGCGGCGGGAAACCGCCCACCCGCGAGACCCGCCGCCCGCCCGTCCGCTTCTCGATCTCGCTGCGCAGGCCCGCCGGCGCGATCAGCAGGTGGTCCGCTGGCGGCGCTTCGCCGCGTTCGTAGCGCCGTACCGGCCGGTTCCGGTAGAACGCCAGCCCGTACTCCACGTTGCGGTGCGCCTGGAATACCGCGAGCGGCGCCTGCGGACTGCCCAGCCGGGCCGCATCCTCAGCCAGCGGGCGCGTCGAAAGCGCCGCATCCAGCACCGGCGCTTCGACGCGCAGCAGAAAAGCCAGGGCCACGATCACCGGCCCCAGCGTCACCAGCCGCAGCGCCGCCAGTCCGTAGCGGCGCAGCGACCACCAGGACGCGGCCAGCATCACCGCTCCCATGGCCACGGCCGCAATGGTCACGTCGCCGGGCGCCGCCGGGCGCGGCCGCAGCACCGCATAGGGAACCAGCAGCAAGGCCCCGCTCATCACTCCCATCAGCGCCGCGTGCCCCATCTGAAATCCCGGGCCGCCGCTCCGCCCTTCCTTGATCCTGCGTCCCAGTTCCATTCCGGCCAGCAGCAGCAGCGGCGGAAACGCCGGCAGGATGTATCCCGGCAGCTTGGATTGCGAAAGCGAAAAAAAGATCACCGGCGCCCCCGCCCACACCAGCAGAAACTCGCGCAACCCATCCCGCGTTCCCGCCCGCCACTCGCGCACCGCTGTCACTACTGCCGCCATCACCGGCCCCAGCCACGGCAGCAGGCCCAGCATCAGCACCGGCAGGTAGTACCAGAACGGCTGCGCATGCCGGAACACATCCGTCGAATAGCGCGCCAGGTTATGCTCCACGATGAAGACGCGGAAGAACTCCGGGTTTCGCAACTGCACCGCTACATACCAGGGCCCCGCCACCGCCAGAAACAGCACCATACCCGGCAGCCACAATGTTCTCAGCGCAGGCTTGAACTCGCGCCGCACCACCGCGAACCCCAGCACAATCGCTCCCGCCAGAAACGGCGCCACCGGCCCTTTGGCCAGCATCGCCAAACCCAGAAAGAAATAGAAAGCCAGAAGCCAGCGGCGTTGCTGGGTTTCCTGCCAGGCAAACCACGCCAGCATGGCGATGGCAAACGGCGCGGCCAGCGCCATGTCGGTGGAGGCGGCTCGGGCGAATCCCAGCACCGCCGCCGACGAAGCTGTAATCAGCGCTGCTTCCATCTCCGCGCCCGGACGAAAGCGGCGCGCGAAGGCGTACACCGCCGCCACCAGCGCCACCGCCAGCCCCGCCGACGGCAGCCGCGCCGCCCAGTCCGAGACCCCGAAGATCCGAAACGCAACCTGGGCGCCCCAGTAGTAGAGCGCCGGCTTCTCCAGCCACACCTCGCCGTACAACCTCGGAGTCACCCACTCATCGCGCTCCAGCATCTCCCGCGCCACCTGCGCGTAGCGCGGTTCGTCCGGCCCCACCAGCCCGAAGCTCCCCAGCCCAAAGAAAAAGAAAAACGCGCAGAAGGCGGCCAAAGTCGCCAGCTCTCTCCACGTTTTTCCGCTTCCCGGCACGGCGCTTGAGTGTAGCAGGTGGGTGATTCGCTTCTCGCTTCTCGCTTCTCGCTTCTCGGTTCTCGCTTCTCGCTTTTGCTTATTGCCTACTGCTTATTGCTTATTGCTTACTGCTTCTTGCTTACTGCTTCTTGCTTACTGCTTACTGCTTATTGCTTATTGCTTCTTCTTCTTCTTCTTCCTCTTCTCCGCCCGCCCCAGCAGTTCCTCGATGCGCGCCGAGTATTCCTGCGAGCGATCAATCTGGAACACCAGCTCCGGCGGACGCACCATGCCCAGCCGCGCGCCCACTTCGCGGCGGATGTAGCCTTTGGCCGCCCGCAGTCCTTCCAGGGTACGCTTGGCTTCCCGCTCGTCGCCCGCAACCGCTACGTATACGCGCGCCGACTTCCCGTCCGGCGCCAGCTGCACTTCGGTGACGCTGGCCAGCCCGATGCGCGGATCCCCCAGTTCCCCTTCCAGCATGGCACTCAACTCGTCCCGCAGGCCGTCGGCCACGCGTTTGTAGTGGTGTTCGCGTCCGCGTTGTTCGGGCATAGGGATTCCCTACAGATAGTCCAGGAACGTGTCCGTAATCTCGGCGCCGGTGGACGATGCAATGTGTGCCGCCTCACGCTCCACGTTCTGCATCAGGCCGTCGAGGTAGTCTCTTGAAGTTGAGATACTCACCACGCCTACCGTGGCCCGCTGCCACGCGTTGGTGGCATCCAGCTCGGCCACGGCCACGTTGTACTTCGAGCGCAGCCGGTCCTTCAGACTGCGCAGCACCGCGCGCTTGTCCTTCAGCGAGTGCGCGCCTTCAATGCGGATTTCGAGGGTGAGGAAAGCGATCACGGCAGCTTCGACTTCGGCGACCTGGGAAACCAGTTCCGGGGAAAGGTTATGATCGAAGAGCAGCCTCACGCCGGGATGTTCACGATCCTGCGTCCCATATCTGCCGCAAAGGCGAGGGAGGCCCGGATGTCCTCGCGCGTCAGGTCGGGGAAATCGTGGAGGATTTCCTCTTCGCTCATCCCCGACGCGAGGTAGTCGAGGATGTCATACACCGTGATCCGCAACCCGCGGATACAGGGTTTGCCACCACGCTTGTCGGGCTCGACGGTAATGATCTTGCTGTAGTCCATGGGCCAACGGTGCCTCACTTTCCGGGCGTCGCGCAAAGGAAAAGATGACCTTCATGCCGGACTGAGTAGGCGCTTCTCACGCTCCGCCGCGAATTGCAGGGAGGCCTGGATGTCCTCGATTTCGAGCTGCGGGAAGCGGGCAACGATTTCCTCCGCCTTCATCCCGGAAGCCAGGTACTCCAGCACGTCGCCCACGGTGATGCGCGTGTTCCGGATGCAGGGTTTGCCGCTCCTGCGCTCGGGATCAATTACGATTCTGCCGCTCAAGGACGTACCCAGGCCCTCCTCGAAGCCATGACCAAAAACCAGAAACGAGAAACCAGAAACCGTCCTTACGCAATCGCTTCCGCGGCAATCTTCTGCGTCACGAAGGCCTCGATCACGTCGCCTTCCTTCACGTCGCCATAGTTGGCGATGCCGATGCCGC
>CAZXVY010000035.1:0-14035 GCA_964644115.1 uncultured Terriglobales bacterium | reverse complement strand
GGGAGCAGGCAGCGCCGGACGCTGCCCAGGCTGCGTCGGCGGCTGCGTCGGCGGCTCTGTGGCCGCGACTCCCGCGGCGCCTCCGGGCCCTGCCGAGCGGGCCGGCGTCGCGCCCGCTTCCGTCTTGCGCGGCACGCTGGGCAGCCGGCGCGCCAGAATTTCCGCGGCCCGACGCCCGCTCTCCGGCTGGCTCGCCTGCACCGCGCTTTCCTCCATGCGCAGGATCACCAGCACTTCCTCCAGGCGCTCGAAGTCCACCGCCGGCCGCACTCGGATGGAAAGAAACACCTCATCCCCCGGCGACACCGAATCCACGCTGCCCACCGCCATGCCTTGCGGGAAGATGCGGTCGCCGCCGGTGGTGAGCACGCGCTCGCCTACTTCCACTTTCTCGTCGTTCATCACGTAGCGCAGCATGGTTCGTCCGCCGGCGGCGCCTTTCAGCACCGCCCGCAGCCGTGATTTCTCCAGCACCACACCCACCCCGCTGGAAACGTCGCGGATCTCCAGCACCTGCGCGCTCGAGGGAAACACCTGCGTCACCTTGCCCACGATGCCCTGCGGTGTGATCACCGCCATGCCCGCGAGTAAGCCGTCCGCCGCGCCCCGGTCAATGGACAACAGGTGGGAGTGCTCGCTGCCGCTGGTGCCGATCACGCGCGCGGCCACGGTTTCCGCGGGAAGGCGTTGTTTGAAGTCGAGCAGCGCTTCCAGCAACCGCCCCTGGCTGGCGTCGTGCTCTAGTTGGGTGCGCTGCATTTGCAGGCGGTCCAACTGCCCGCGCAGGGTGCGGTTTTCCTCGCGCACGCCGCGCAGGTCCACGTAATTCAGCCAGGCGTTCACCACGCCGTCGCGCGCGCGCACCAGAACCCGTTCCACGGGCGTGATCAGGGAGACCGTCCAGACCCGGATCAACCGCTCCGGTCCGCTCTGGCTCTGCCGCTTCACTTGCACGGCCAGGCCCAGCACCTGGGCAAACAGCACCACGATCAGGATGGTGAGGTTGCGATACCGGCCGATGATGCTGTCCATGAATGCCCCGCCCTTGCGGGGTTACCGACCGCGTCCGCCATCCCGCGTCCGTAGCGCCCCGACAAGTCGGGGCTGTCGTGCGGGCATCTTGCCCGCACCAGCATCGCGGGCAAGCGGGCCACCCGCCCGCGTCCTTCCTTACTCCAGCGAAATCTTGCGCAGCAGTTTGAAGTCGCTCAGCATCTTGCCCGTGCCCAGCACCACGCTGGCCAGCGGATCGTCGGCGATGGAAACCGGCAACCCGGTTTCCTCACGGATGCGCTTGTCCAGGTTCTTCAGCAGCGCGCCTCCCCCGGTGAGCACGATGCCCCGGTCGCTGATGTCGGCCGAGAGCTCGGGCGGGGTGCGCTCCAGCGCCACCCGGATCGCGTTCATGAGGGTGGCCACGCACTCGCTCAGCGCTTCCCGGATCTCGCTGTCGTCAATGGTGATGGTTTTGGGGATGCCTTCGATCAGGTTCCGCCCTTTGATCTCCATGGTCAGGGGCTTGTCCAGCGGATACGCCGACCCGATGTCGATCTTGATCTGTTCCGCGGTGCGCTCTCCGATCAGCAGGTTGTACTTGCGCTTCAGGAAATTCATGATGGCTTCGTCCATCTGGTTGCCGGCCATGCGCACCGAGCGCGAGTACACAATTCCGCTCAGGGAAATCACGGCGATGTCGCAGGTGCCGCCGCCGATGTCCACCACCATATTCCCGGCCGGCTCGGTGATGGGCAGCCCGGCCCCGATGGCCGCCACCATGGCCTGTTCCACCAGGAACACCTCGCTGGCCTTGGCGCGATACGCCGAGTCCAGCACCGCTCGCTTTTCCACCTGCGTGATCTCCGACGGTACTCCGATCACGATCCGCGGGTGCACCAGCATCTTGCGGTTGTGCGCTTTCTGGATGAAGTAGTTCAGCATCTGCTCGGTGACTTTGAAGTCGGCGATCACCCCGTCCTTCATGGGCTTGATGGCCACGATGTTGCCGGGGGTGCGCCCCAGCATTTCCTTGGCTTCCTTGCCCACCGCCACCACCTCGCCCGTCACCTTGTTGATGGCCACAATGGAGGGCTCGTTTACCACGATCCCCTTGCCTTTGGCGTAGACCAGCGTGTTCGCCGTCCCCAGGTCAATCGCCAGATCGCTGGAGAACGCGCTGAACAGCGAGCGCAGCCCGTGAATCCGCGAAGTGCCCGACCGCCCGTTCGATGCCATACTCTGCTTCCCTTCTCCCAGCTCCTGCGCTGCCTGTCGGCGCCGCAGCCGCGTTACTGCGGCCCGGCTCTACGGGATAATCACTTTTCGGGTCAGCGTGCTCACCCCGCCCTTGGCGTTCTGTGCCGTGATGGTAATGGTGTTCTGGCCGCTCGACATCTGCGGCGTAAAGAACGTGAACTTGCCCATCGGGCTCAGGCCCGGAGCCTCCTGGCCGTTTACCATCACCCGCGCACCCGGCTCGGTCTCACCCCGGATCTCGATGACCCGGCCGTGCTGTCGCATCTCTTCAATCACCAGCCGCAGCCCGGGCGCCTCCGCCCCCTTGGGAATCACATTGAACCGGTTCTTTTCGCTTTCCGCCGATTCCTTTCCCTGGGCGTCCACCGACTGCACCACCCAATAGTACGCGCCCTGCGTCAGCCCCGGGGCCGGCATTTCCGTGCCCGGCACTCGGCGGTCGAGCAAGGTGGAGGAAAAGTACTGGTTCAGGGAGATGCGCACGTGATACTGCCGCGCATGGGCCATCGGCGTCCACGACAGGCCCACCGGCTCCCGCACGAAAATGGACATCATGTTGGCGGGCGTGATCAAGATCGGCGGCGCGATTTCCTTTTCCTTGTGCATCCCGCCGCTCTGGGCGCTGAACGACACCTTCTCGTAATCCGTCAGGCGCACCACTTCCGTGCCCCGAGTCACATCGCTGCTGCCCTTGGTGACCAGGATTTCATGCGTGTCCGCCCGGGGATCGTTCCTCACCTGCGCCGCGCTGTCGGAGGCCAGCGACGCCGTGGCTCCCGCCACCTTCACCTCAGAACTCGACCCTTCGCCGAACCGTACCGTGGCCATGTCCACCGTGCCGCTGGTTACCTGCACTGTCACCTGGGTCTGCTTTCTCTCGTTGGTGGAATTTTCTTCAATCACGATCAGCGAATCCGGCTTCACCGTGTACTTGGTGCCGTCGGTAAATACGATCTGCGCGATGCCTTCCGCGTCCGTCTGCACCACGTCGCCCTTTTCCAGCGGCAGCTTGTAGTCGGCCGCCACCCAGTCCCCACGATTGGTCTTCTTCACCCGCACCGTGCCGTCAATCTGCGTGAAGTTTGCCTGCTGCTCGCCTCCCACCGGGCCGCTGTCGCCTCCACTGCCCCCCAGTCCCATCCTTTCGGCCAAGCTGCTGAAGAAGCTGCCGGCCTTGTCCGCCGCCGCCCGCGACTGCTCCGGAAACATCACGTACAGCACACCCAGGACCGCGGCGAAAATCCCCGCCAGCACGATGGCCACGCTCTTGTAGCTGATCGCGGTCCACTTGACCTGAAATCCGGATTCTCTTTTCGGTGGCACGAGAGGCTGGAAACACCTTGCCCGAACGCTATTTTTCAGCAGAGTATCACAAGCCCAAGGGGCGCGAAATAGCCAAGAGGTCAGGGGAACCTCATTGCACTACGGTAACCTCGTAGAGTCTTTGGCGGCGGGAAGACCGGCTAGATCGCCTCCACATGGATGGTAATCGTGGCGCGGCTGCCTTTTACCTTGGGGAAAGCGGGCCATTATGGGAAATGGGCGACCTCGCCCCCGCTGACCGCCAGGTTGGAGGGCAGCCCCGCCCAGCAGCAGGGCCCGCGGTTCAGCAGGTATCCTGGAGCGGCTGGCGCCGCGGAAGCAGTCTCAGTGGCACTACCGGATAGCGCCCGGCTCCGGCGCATCGTCGCCGGCGGCTGGCCACTTCCCTACGGGAACCGTGGACTTGGCCGCTGGTTCCGGCAATTCTGACCCTCGCCCCACCTCATTCAGCAGCTGTCGCTTGATCAGCGCCTGGTATCCCTGGGCGGCCAGCCGGCTGCGGAACGTCTCGGCGTCTTCTGAGCTGCGGAACGGCCCGATGAACACTCGGACGAGCTGCCTGGCGCCCTTTTCTCTCGACACGAAGGCAGGAAAACCCTTGCTGCGCAGGGCTTCGCTCAGCTCCTTGGCGCGCTCCGCCTGCGAAAATGCCGCTACCTGCACCACGTAACCGTGGGTGGTTTTTCCGGCGGTGGTTTCTCCGGGCCTGGCCGCGGCGCCCGCGGCCGTCGGCCTGGGCGTCTCCGGCTGGACGGCAGGGGCCGCCGCCGGTGGCGTCCCAGCCGTGTGGGTCGGCCGCCTGGGCGGACTCACTCGTCGTACCACGATTACCACCTCGACCTCGGAATCCTCCGCCACTGCCTGTATTTCCGCCGGCGCCGTCACCACTTCGAAGTATCCCGGAACGATGAACTCTTCGATCACCACCTTCACCGCATACCCGCGGGCCTTCTTCACCCGCACAAAGAACTTGCCTTCCACGTCGGTGAATACCAGTTCCTTGCCGATGCGCAGCGCCGCGCCGTTCACCGGCTCGTTCTTTTCGTCCACCACCCGGCCGCGGATGATCTTGTCTTCCAGCTTGAAGTTTTGCGAGCCTTCTCCCACTCGCAGGCCGCTATACCGGTAGAGTGCGGTGTTGCCGAAGGCGGTGTAGCGCAGCTTGCCGTCCGGGGTCACGTAGGTTTGCGCGTTCAGGTCCACGTTGCCGAACGGCCGGAAGCGCAACTTGAGCGCTATCGCTTGCGTGAAGGGCACAGGATTGAAGGGGATGTACAGCGTCTGGTAGTCCACTCCGATGGTGAAGCGATTGCTCAGAAACTGGCCTCCGAACGACATCGTGGTCTGGCCGTTGGAGCGGTTCACAAGTTGCAGCAGTTCCAGGCGCGGGGAAATGGTTTCCCTCACCACCAGCGACAGCGTCGAGGACGCGGGACCCGTCTCCGGCTGGCTGTGGAAGTAGTTCATATTCACGTCCACCCGATCGGTAATCCGCCGCCCTGCCCACAGAAACGTGCCCAGGTTGCCCTGGCCGCGCACCGACGACTGGTACAACCCTCCCCCCATGCGGAACCCATTCAGCGTGGCGCTGGCCTGGAGGTTGTTCACCGAGGCTCGCGCTGCCTCCTGGTTTACCGCCAGGTTGGGCTCCAGAAAATTTTGATGTCCTGCGGTAACCGTCACGTTCGACCTCGGACGCAGGGTGACCACCAGGTTGGCGCCGTCCACCTCCGTGCTCACCGGCGTGTCCACCTGAATGCGCCGGAAACGGTTCCCCGCTTCAATATAAGAGCCCTTCAGGGCAATCCAGTCGCGGTCCGCATCCAAGCTGGCTGCAAAGTACCTGTTACCCGCGCCCGTGCCCGCCGCCACCGAGCTGGTCAGCCACTTGCGCGTCTTCCACTCCAGCCCGTGGATCGAGGTCCTGCGCTCTCCCACCACATTCCGCGAGAACGCTTTCAGGTCGCGCGTCAGTTGCGTATCCACGAACAGCAAACCCACCCCCTGGTCCATGTCCGCTACCCGGAAAAATGGCGAGCCGAAGGTGGTGGAGGTAGTTCCGCCGAAGGCCAGTATCTTGGTATTCCCGAAGGTCCGGGTCACTCCTACTCCGCGCACCGGAAAATAGTGGCTGGAACCGAAGACGTCGGTGGGCATCACGAACTTCAGGTTGTCGTCGCCCACGGTGAAGGCGTAGTTATGGTATTTGAACCGGCTGAACATGCCCAGCCGCAGCTTCCCGTTGGCTTCTCCCAAGCCTACCCAGCCTTCGTAGTTGCGGCCCCGCACCTCCAGCATCCCCCCCTGGGCCTGAAACAGCGAGGAGGAGCCCGCTCCGATACGGAACACTTGACCTTGCGCGGAAACCGCCGCCAGCAAACACACCAGCCCCAGGCTCAGTCGCAGGACAACGGGTTGGCGACGGGCGAACATGGGGGAGGATGCATTGTGCAGGGACGATGCGGTTAGCGGTTTACAACCGTCAGTTTCTCCTCTAGGGTGAAATTCTGAAACCGCAGGGTGATCTTGTCGGGCAATTCCTCGTCTTCCCAGGCAATCTCTACCTGCCGCTCCGCCTTGGGGAAGATGGGAAAGCCGTTCATGTTCGCCTTCTTCCTGCCCCGGCTCACTTCCGCAGAAAGGCAGCGCCCAAACAGGCCGCTCTGGTTGCCCACCCGCACCACCACCTGCTGGGTCCCGGGGTCATACTCGGCGCGCAGCAGGTTCACGTCCTGCTTTTGCACCTTGCCCTTGGGCAGCAGGTACACGGTGTGCGGCAACTGCAGCCGGACGTTCATCCCTTCCGCGGTCTTGAATCCGTAGCCGGTAAAGCTGGCGTAAATGACGAACCACACCGGGTACTGGTCGGCCGTGGCCTCGTAGAAGACCCAGTAGCTCTGCTGCGGCGGGATGCGGAAGCTCATGGTGGAAAGCTTCAGCCGGACGTTCTTGTCCAGTGGCCGGTAGGACAGGGTTCCATCGTCCCGTACGGTGAAGCTGCGCGCATCCAGCACCACGTTCAGCGGCTCCAGCGTGTCGTTCACCAGCTCGAACTTGCCGCGCCCCTTCTCGCCGTATTCGGTCAGCACCGGGCGAATGGTCTGCGCCGCCGCCGGCAGCACGAAAAGAAGCGTGCAAAGGGCCCGGCTGATTGCTCGCCGTGCCCTTTGCCGTATTTGCTGGACCTTGGGGGGAGGGCCAAGTCTCATGTTCGTCCCCGATGAGTTGATCGACTGTACTTGGATGTTGACCGTTCCGACATAGCTATCGGACGGCAACAGGGGCAGGGCTGAAAGGTTGATGTTGAACGCCAGCGTGTCATTGCGACCGGTCACCACCTTGTTCAGGCCGGTGATAGCCACGTTGAGCAGCCGCTTGCCCGCGCCCGCCGCACCGAAGCCTACTGCGCTGGCTTCGCTCGTGCTCAGGGCCTGGTTGGCGCCGCCGTTCATGCTGATCTCCACCGCCGAGGACGGAATGTCCACGGTGTTGGCCGCATCCTGGTGTACCAGGGCCGAGGCCGCGCTGCCGAAGTAGGCGTGGAAGTTCACGTTCGTACGTCCCGGCTTCAGCACCCACGAGGTGGTGGTGGTGATGGTTGTGTCGCCTGCGTTGGTGGCGCTTGCCGGCGTCAGCGTGAAGTTCACGTTGGCTCCGCTCAAGCTCATGGTCAGCGACTCCACCAGTGCGGCGTTCAAGGTGATGGGCTGGGCACCCGAATTGATCTGCGCGGATGCCATCGAGGTCATTACCACAAACACGGCCGTCATCAGGCCGATCTTTCCGAACTTGCTCATGTTGTTTTCTCTCCTGTGCTTCCAGCCGGTTAGCTCGATCAACCTGAGAGATGACCCGCAGTCCCGCCCCTGGAATTTCCTTGTTTTTTGGGTTTTGGGCTATTCCCGCCGCCAGGGGCTTCCTGCCCCTTGACCGGGAACGCAGTCATTCCATAAGCAACGCCTGGGCCAAACTCTATGTCGTTGAAAAGATTAGTGTTCTCTAATCCTGCGTGCTGGCCTCTGCGTTTAATGTTGAGACTGGCTCTCAACCTGAGACGACAATTTTCTTCGCTTTAACCGCCGCCACCGAGTTTCCAAACTGGGAAAGGCTTCCTGATTTGGGCCGGATCCGACATCCATCCTTCACGCTAACCATTGTTCTATCAAGCACTTAAGCTTTGGCAGTCCGGATGCATAACAAGTAAGCAGGCTGGGTGTTTCCGTAGGGATAGTACCTAAGGTGGCCAACTTTTAGCCGTGGCAGAGCGCGCATATCATCGGGGCCAGTTGTTCCAACTCGATGCCAGGCAGGCATCCGCAGCTCTGGTTGCTGCTGCGACCACCGGTGACCCCTGCGCGCAATACATGTTGGGCCTCTTGCTGCTGAACGGAACTGGGGCGGAGCAGGATGACCGCAAGGCTGCGGCCTGGATCTCCAAGGCAGCCGAGCAGGGTCTCTCCCAAGCGCAGAACGATTTGGCTACACTCTATGCCCAGGGCCGGGGTCTGCGGCGCGACCTGCAGCAGGCTATTTTCTGGTTGCGCAGGTCCGCCGATCAGGGGCTGCCCGTGGCCCGCGAAAACCTGAAGCGGTTCCGCGAACATCCTCCCCAACGCTCCCTGCACTCTTCGGCGGCTCCCTTACCTCACTAGGAGCTTGTCACCCTCGCTTGCATCACGCGCCGCTTTCGCCGCTTTCTTGAAAAGCGCCCCGCCTGTGCGCCGCCCCAAGCCGCGTGTTGCTTTAGCGGTTGAGACCACCATGCGCCTTCCCGCGACCTTCCATGCGCCAAGGGGCTAAGAGTTAAAGGGTCAAGGTCCAAGAGCCAAGCCCCAGGAGGCAAGTCAGGATTTCACCACGGGCTGAGGAAAGTACGGCAGAGGCTGATTGCTCACAATGGCCTGCGGATTGTCTTCCACCAATGCCTGGGCTACATCCGCCCCGCAGATCTGCGCCGCCGCCTCCCGCCCCGCCGACAACACCGGTGGACGATGCCGCAGGTCATGCGCATCGCTGGCCAGCACATGCACCGCCTCCCGCTCCAGCAGCCAGCGCGCTATGCGCTGCGCCTTCCCGCCCCAATGCCCGGTGAGCGACGACGCCGTCACTTGAATGATGCAGCCCTGCTGGGCCAGTTTTAATACCTGCTCAGGCTCGCGCTGCAGCAGCATGTTCCGCTCCGGATGGGTCACTACGGCCTGCAATCCCGCCATTTCCAGGCGTGACAGAGCATCCCCTAGAAACGGGGGCAGGGCGAAGTCGCTGAACTCCACCAGCAGATACCCGCTGGACCCGATGGCAAAGTCGCCCGGCCGGACCAGCGCGGCTTGCACGTTGTCGTAGGAAAAATGAAAATCACAGCCCAAGCTCAGGGCTGGGAGCGGGCCTGCGGCCTGCTGCAGTTGCTCCAGCCGGGCGTGGTGCTGCTGCCGGTCATAGCTGTACCGGTCGTTGGCATGGGGTGTAGCCACGGTGTGGGTGATGCCGTCGGCCGCCGCCATGCGGCACATCTCCACCGACGTTTCCCAGGAATCGGAGCCATCGTCCACCGCGGGCAGGATGTGGCAGTGGATATCAACCATCGCAGGACCTCAGCCCTGCCCAACATTGTACCCGCCCCTCTCCGGCGACGGGACGGACGCTGCCGGGCATGTACTTGGCCACTCCCACCAGCGCTCCTCGTAGTCCCAGTGGACACCCCTGCTGGCCTAAAGCGTCCTGTTCCGAAACCCAAACAAAATCCAGCTTTAGAGCGCGGCCGCCACCCGGGCAGTGTAGGCTGGGCGTTGTAGGCGGCTCAGCCGGGTCACCCGCTCGATAAGCACCGTGTAGTCCTCGAGGATCCCGGCAGGATTGAGCGGCGTCGCAGGCAGGACCATACGAACCAGGATCTGAAACTCGGCCAGCAGCACGTACAGGCGCAGCCGCAGGGCGCTGTTCACCAGTTCCTGCGCCGCGCGCGCCACTTCCGGGTCGGCGCTGCCGCGCGCCGCTTCGCCCAGCCGCACCAGTACCGCGGCGTTGTGCGCGGCGCGGCGCACATAGACGCGCGCCGCGCGCAGGCGCTGCCGTTCCAGCCGGCGAAAATCGGCGGGGCTCACATGCTCACGCAGGAACTCGCGCTCCCCCGGATCCATCAGATTGCGGAACGCGGCCAGGTCCACCGGCTGCGTCTGCCCTTCCAGTTCCTCCAGGGAATGAACCGCGGCGCTCTGCCCGCGGACCGACCGCAGCAGCAGGCCCACCGCGGCCAGCGCCAGGAGCGCGAACATCCATGAGAGCATCATCGCAGCCACAACTCCTGGAGGGCTTGGTTCCACTCCTCCACCTGGGTCTGCGGCACGCGGTTCACCGCCAGCCGCTCAGGCTCCGGCCGCAGCAGGTAAGCAGTCCAAATGAGTACGGCACAGCCATAAGCGACCCGGGTCACGAGGCTATAGGTTTCGTTGCCGATCCAACCAACCTCGCTCCTGGCGGCGGTAGCCGCCAGTTGGACGCTGGCAAACGTCCCCAGACCCAGGGCGATGCCGCAGGCGTAATGCCGCCACGTAAGTGCGAAGTAGGTCGAAAACAGGATGAGAAAGACCAGCAGCCCACATTGCACGAAGGACAGGCTGCGCTCCGCCACCATGATCGAAGCCACGAGCTGGTCGTATTTTTGCGGCGGCGATGCGCCCGCGACCGTTGCCACGGCGAACGTCACCAGCGCCACTCCGCCGCCGGCGAAGAGCGTCCGCCCAAGGCCCCAGAGCGCTTCGTAGGGGCGCAGGATGTGTCCCAGGACTTCGTAGATTACGGCGAAACCCAACAGCACGCTAATGGCTTCCGCGATCCAATAGCCATAGAAGTAGGCGGCGTAGCTGCGCTGAACCAGGATCAGCAGAGAACCCGAGCGCAGTACCTCAAGCACCGTGTAGGAGAAAAACCAGGGAAACTCACGATGCAGCCCTCGCCGCAGCATGCCGGCCGCAATGACCGCCTGCAGGATGGCCGGCGTCAACCCGAGTACGTAGTCCGAGGTCTGGAAGTTCATGGAGCTGACAGCAAGAGCTTAAACGCTTTTGCTGCCAGCCCTCAATGGAAATGCGAGTTTGTTTCAACGGCAGTCGGGATTGGATGGCGGACACATCGGCGGAGGGAAGCCTGAGCTTGCTGCCGGCACACAGGTGCCGGTCAGCATGAGGATGAGGATCAATGCTCCTAGCATCTTCTTCACGGTGCATCTCCTTGGGTGCGTGCTTCGCACGCGAGGAGATTGCTACCAGAATTCCTGGAACAGGAAGCCGGTTATTTCTTTGTTTCCAGTTCGGAACGCGGAACTGAAATGACTTTGTTCTCAGCTTTTGAGGATTTTGTGCTTAGCACCCTGGAGGCGTTACCCGCCACCTGGAGCCGGTTGGTCTATGTCGCGGGGTTGCGGCAAGCCGATGGCGGCTATGTTCACTGGGGCTTGGAGCGCACCCATGGCGCGCCAGCCGTGCGCCAGGCCTTGCCTCGTGCCCATCGCGAATTGTTTCTGGAGGTGCTCAGGACACCGCTGGCGCAACTGGCCGCCGACGCGCAGCGCGCCGCCCTCCACCAGGACCAGGACACAGTTGCTTATCTCGCGGAACTCTCCGCCCGGCGCGCCACACTGCTTCCCGGCGACCGCGGAGGCGGTTCGGACGAGCACTTCAACTCAGTGCTGGACGCTCTTTCGACCCTCGCTCCAGGCCGCCCTCGCGCCAATCCCCCAGACGCATAGCCACGCCCACCACTTGCCCGATCACTTCCGCCTGCTGGGGGTGGCGCATGCGCCGCACCGGCACCGGAGACAGCGGGTGCGGCTGCAGGATGATGCCCCCGTTCTCCAGCGTGCACCAGCAGCACACATAGCCTTCTCGCGTTTCCACGAAGTAGATGGGGCGCTCGTACTCGTTGTGCCACCCGCCCTGCGCCACTTCCGTCCGCGACTCGTCCACCTGCACGAACGATCCCGGCAGCAGGATGGGATACATGGTGAAGTCCTCCGTGCCCAGGTAGGCGTAGGTGTAGTCCTCCCGGATGAACTTCTCCAAATAGGCCACAGGCACGATGCCCCATTGTTCCACTACCCGGCCCAGGTTGAAGGTTCGCCGCGGATCAAAAACCGGGTCCACCTGTACCGGCAGCCGCACCCCGGTTACTGCCTCCAGCGTCGCCGTGCGGTGGGTAAGCTGCGGGGCCGCAACCTCCAGGTCCTGTGCCGCCTCGTTCACATCCACCCCGTAGAGGGCCATCAGGTCCCGCAAGTCGTGCCGGTAAATCACCGCCAGCGAGTACAGTCTGTGCAGGTTGGGCGGGTGGCCTTTGGCTTCGATTTCCGAAACCCGGCTGATGGAAAGAGCAAACTCTTCATTGCTCCGACGAGCCGCAATCCTGCAACTGGCGGTCTCCACCTCGCGCACCGTAAGCCCCAGCTTTTCCCTTATGGTTCGTAACTGCTGACCCGCCTTCAGGTTCACAACCACCCCCAACCGCCGCCTAGTTTACCCCTTCTCCCAGCCTCCACCAACCTAGTTCCAAAATGGAACAGAACAGCCGTTTTCGGGCCGTGACGCCAGCGCCCCCTCAGGCCCCGGTTTTGTTCGGAATTTGGAACAAACCGGACGATTCTCGCAGCCACCCCCTTATCCGGGTGGACAATAACTCATTTGACACCCGGATAGTTTCCGGAAGGTGGGTGTGCGGACACCGCTCTCATGCCGCTGGAGTATGTAAAAAGCGTCAAGGACCGGACGATGATCGGCCGGTCGCCGCAGATGGTAGGGCTGCAGTGCCTTATCGCCAAGCTGTCGCACAGCATCATTCCGGTAGTTATCGAAGGCGAGAGCGGAACGGGAAAAGAACTGGTGGCACGCGCCATCCACCTTTGCGGCCCGAACCGGGATAAACCGTTCATTACTGTGGACTGTGGCTCCATAGTGGCCACGCTGATTGAAAGCGAGCTATTCGGCCATGTGCACGGAGCTTTCACAGGAGCGGTCAGGTCCAAGAGCGGCCTGTTGGCCATCGCAGAAGGCGGGACGGTTTTGCTTGATGAAATAGGAGAGATGCCGTTTGACGTGCAGTCCAAACTGTTGCGGGTGCTCCAGGAGAAAGAGGTCCGTCCGGTGGGTAGCACACGATCGATCCCCATCCAGGCCCGCATATTGGCTGCCACCAATCGCGACCTGGAAGCGGCTGTGCAGCAGGGAACTTTCCGTAGAGACCTGTATTTCCGCTTAGATGTGGTGAAACTGCATGTTCCCCCGCTGCGCGAACGCAAAGAGGACATCCCTCTGCTCGTCTCGCATTTCCTCGAGAAGCTGCCGTGGGTAGAGGGCGTGGGGCGAAGCACCAGCGACGAAGCCCTGAAAATGATGCTGGCATACAACTGGCCCGGCAACGTGCGGGAATTGGAGCATTGCCTGGAGCACGCCAGCGTTGTCGCTTCCAGTCCGATACTACACGTGGAGGATTTGCCTGCCTCTGTCCGCGAATCCCAAGCCGAAGAGCCCGGCTTCCCCTCTGGGGAGCAGATCGTCCCCCTGGCGGAACTGGAAAGGCAGGCGATCCTATTTGCCATCACCCAGGCGAACGGTGACAAGGAGAAGGCCGCACAGCTGCTGGGCATTGGCAGAACCACGCTCTATCGGAAACTGAGAGAGTACCGTTCCAGCGGTTCCAAGGGGATAGTGTATTGCTTCCCAAAATAGGACTGCGCTGAAAATGGAACCCCCAAAATGCCCGTGCCTTCAAGTTTCGTAAATTGCTCTCGGCCATCGTCACATGTGGCCTTAGTTTGGCTTTCCGGATCAGGAAATGTTGGAGCCAGCGGTATGCGCCGGGGGCCTATCGTTAGGATTAGCATGGATTCATACGAAACGGAACGGCTAGTGCACTCGGGCTGCCGCAAGTAATCCAGTTCCAAAATCGTCCGCTAGGCCAGCCGTTCCTCCGAGGCTTGGCCGTTCCCTTTTGGCAGTTCCCTTTTGGCATGTTGAGTTCCGCTTTGAAACAGAAGCGTGCCAATTGCCTTGTCGTGCCTAGCTAAGCACCTCATTCTTCGGTGAATTCAGATTGGAACAACAGTTGCACTTGTGAGTAACGCGGTGCTGGCCTGGGAAGCAAGTTTCCCGGGTTTCAGATTTGAGCACCAATCGAAAGAGGTCCTTCGTATGGGCGCAAGCCGAGGGCTATTGGGTAGCGTACTGGTGCTGATTGCTCCACTGCTGATCTTCGCGGTGGTATCGACTCCGCAAGAAGCGCTCACTGGCTTCGACAACCTGTCGAATGGTCACACGCGTCAGATCGAGTTCGACGCCGCGCGTGCCATTTTCGAGGAACGCGAGGACACCGACCAAGGCCTGGGGCCTGTCTACAACGCCCAGTCCTGCACCGAGTGCCACCAGAGTCCCGTGACAGGCGCGGCCAGCCAGATTACCGAGCTGCGCGCAGG
>CAZXVY010000034.1:3240-14133 GCA_964644115.1 uncultured Terriglobales bacterium | reverse complement strand
GCTCGTTGACATCGGCAGAGAGGTCTAGCGCTTCCTGGCGCCAGCGCACGGTGTCAAAACCGCTCACCCGGTCGGCCCCGCCCAGCACGAAGCGAAACTGGTCCAGACCACTTCGCTGCTCGTTGCGAAAGCGCACCAAGATATTCTGCACATGGCTCTTTTCGCCAAAGGCGCTGCCTTTGATGCGTCCCTCCACGTCCAAGCGCGTGCGATTCGTGCGGAAGAAGGTGGCTGGCGGGACATCATTGTTGAAGACGCTGCCGAAGGCAGTCCCCACGCCGCTGGGCGTGGGAAACACCTCCAGGGGGCGGTGGCGATAGCGCCAGAGCTGCACCCGGAAAGCAAAGTCTTCCAAGTTAACCAGAAGAGAGTTGAACTCCACCAAACGGTGTGGATTGCGCCGGTGAAACTCTATTTTTTGGTCTTTCTCCGCATCCGGGCAGATATAGACGTCGGCGTCGGTGATATTGCCGCGAAAGTCTCCTTCTGGGAAACTGCGGTACTGGCGCAGGAAGTTTGCCTCGTCCTCGAATCGGTAACCCTGCAGGCCAACCGTCACCTGACCCTCAAGCGGCTTACAGCTAGGCGTGATTTGCCCGAACAGGAGCGTTGGCTGAAAGCACGCTACCAAGAAAGCCGCAAGCAGCACCGAACTGTTTTGTTTTGTCATCAGCCACACCTCTCTGGGGCCGGTCAGCGGCGCAACCATTCGTCCTGGTGGGTTCCGTGAACGGCGCCGTGGCAATCCGTACAGCGGGAGAAGAAGGTGCGAGTAAAGTTGGTTCCCGGGATTCCGGTGGAGCCCTGGTCCACATGCCGATTGCTGGCCATGGAGTGACACGTCAAGCATAGGTAGGGTTGGTTCTTCCGCAGCAGACGCGTGGAGACGCTTCCGTGAGGGTTATGACAAAGGGTGCAATCTTCCGCTGCGGGCTGGTGCTCGTATACCCAGGGTCCACGTTTCTCTTGGTGGCAACGGAAGCAGAGGTCATTCGTCACCGTCGCCTGGAGCTTCCGGTCCTCGTGGGGGTTATGGCAGTCTACGCAGTTCATGCCTCCCTCCAGCACCGGGTGATGCGAGGTCATCCGGAACTGGCCCACCTTGTTGGCATGGCACCGCATGCACAATGCGGACTTCGGGTCGAGGTAGGGAAAACGCACGTCCGGCTTGCGAAATGACTCCTTGTGCGCCGAGTGACAATCCATGCAAGCCAGGTTCGCCTGCCGATGCTCACTCCATTTCCAGGTCAGCCGCCGGGCATCGTTGTACTGGTGGCAGGTCAGGCAGGCAGCCTCGTCGGGATAGGCAATGGTCTCGCTGGACGGACTCTCCACATGCACGCTGCCCGGTCCGTGACAAGATTCACAGTTGGCGTGTACTTTCAGCAGTGTCTGCTTCTTTTCCTCGTGGCAGTCCAGACAGCGTTCCTTGCCCACAGCCTGCGAGCCTGGTGGAGATTGATAGTTTCTTCGTAATTCTTGGGGCGCGGCGCGCCCGCTACCTCGCGCCTCGCTTATGAAGGCGACGCTGCAAACGAGTAGCCCAAAGGAAACTAACCAAGTCGTGAGGTTTGTCCTGGTTCGTTTTGCCATGGCTCCTGCTCTTGGAGCATTTTTCACCGCTTATTAACACGACTTGCCCCCCCAACGCAGTGACGGAAATCACAGTGCGCTGTGACGGCGCGCGGCTCAGACGCCGCGCAAACGCCTCAAGTTCGAGTCCTACCTGAGGAGCCAGTTCTTATTGGGTTTCCAGATGTGGAGTCCAGGCCTCTGGTACGCTCGCGCTGCCAGGCCCACGAACAGGTTGCAGCTACGGTTGCACCTGTAGCCCAGGCGCCTGGTCACACATTCATGTGACGAGGGTCACTGACTCCTACCTCAAGCTTCGCCAAGACTTCCTTGCAGCGATGGGACAGCTCGTTTCTAGTCCTGCTGGAACCGGTGGCAGGTCACCTTCGGGGCTTCCCGAAGGGTCTGTCTAGGGATTGGAAACATTGCCCCCGCGGAAGTGAGGCCAATGATGTCTCCCGGCGCCCGTCCGCACGACACAGCAGACGACCTGCAACTGCACAAGGGTTCGCGCGTGGCCGTCATCGGCAGCGGCCCAGCGGGATCGTTCTTTTGCTATTTCCTGCTTCAGTTCGGGCAACGGTTGGGCCTGGATTTGCAGGTCGACATCTACGAGCCCAAGGACTTCTCCCAGCCTGGCCCCAAGAGCTGCAATATGTGCGGGGGCATCGTTTCCGAATCGTTGGTGCAGAACCTGGCTGCCGAAGGCATTCACCTGCCTACTAAGGTCGTGCAGAGGAGCATCGACTCCTACTATCTGCACATGGACGTAGGCAGCGTTCGTATCCAAACCCCCGGAGAAGAGAGGCGCATTGCATCCGTGCACCGCGGTGGGGGCCCGCGCGGCATCAAGGACATGCGATTTGCCAGCTTCGACGGCTACCTGCGCGACCTGGCCGTGGAGAAAGGCGCCCGTCACGTGTTCCAGCGGGTGGAGGGCGTGGACTGGAGTGCCGGCCGGCCCCGGCTCCGCACACCAGCCGGGGGCGCGGAGCCCTACGATCTGCTGGCGGTCGCTTCCGGGATCAATTCCTACGCACCCAAGCTCTTGGAAGAGCTAACCGGAGCCTACCAGCCGCCCAAAACCACCAAGACCTACATTGCGGAGTACTACTTGGGAAGGGAAACCATCAAGGTCTATCTGGGCAGTGCGATGCATGTCTTTCTTCTCGATTTGCCCCGGCTGGAGTTTGCTGCTCTGATCCCCAAGGGCGACTACGTGACCATTTGCCTTCTGGGCTTGGACATCGACAAGCCGCTGGTGGACTCCTTCCTGGGCTCGCCGATCGTCAAGGAGTGCCTGCCGCCTAACTGGCAGGCACCCGATGATTTCTGTCATTGCTCGCCACGCATCAACATCTCCGGCGCCGTGCACCCATTCGGGGACCGCGTGGTGTTCATCGGCGATGCCGGGGTGACGCGGCTTTACAAGGATGGAATTGGGGCCGGGTACCGCACCGCCAAGGCGGCTGCCCGCACCGCCGTTTTTCACGGCATCGCGGCCGCGGACTTCCGACGTCACTACTGGCCGACGTGCCGGTCCATCTCAACCGACAACCTGATAGGCAAGTTCGTGTTCCTGGTCACGAGCCTGGTGAAGAAGAGCCGGTGGGCGCGCCACGGAATCTGGAAGATGGTTTCGCGCGAACAAAGCAAGCAGGGGACGGCACCCCGCATGAGCTCGGTTCTTTGGGATACCTTCACCGGGAGCGCCCCCTATCGGGACGTCTTGCTGCGCACCCTGCATCCCGCCTTCTGGGGCGGTCTGCTGGCTGACATGGTGGCGGGCGCCTTGCCTCATCCGAAACGCAAAAGGAGGGAATTCATGATTACCGGCGTACTGGGCAAGTTCTATCGGAACAGCGAAACGATCTTCCGCCAGGGAGAAGCAGGAGATTGCATGTTCGTCGTCCAGCAAGGGCAAGTTGAAATCCTGAGGAGAGACGGCGACAAGGAGTACTGCCTGGGTGTGCTGGGCGAGGAGGAATTCTTCGGCGAGATGGCCATTTTCGGCCAGGAAGTACGCAATACCACCGCGCGCGCCCTCGGCGACGCCTGCGTACTCACCCTGCAAAAGAACAGCTTTCTCCGCCGCGTCCACGAAGATCCCGCTCTGGCCTTCCGCATGATGGAGAAAATGGCGCAGCGCACTCGGGAGCTGGAAGACACCATGATCCGTATCGCCAATGTTGCCTAGACAAGGACACGGAGTTGCACGGCAGCCGGACGTAGCCGGCGTATAGGGGACAGGTTATGAAAGCCGCATTTCTGGAAGTCAAGGATTGGGAGAAGGACTATCTTCACAAGCAACTGCCGGACTATTCCCTGTTTTTCAGCCCTGACCGGCTCGATTCGGCCATCCTGCCACAGCTTCGGGAGCACGAAGTTGTCTCGCCATTCATTTACTCCCAGATTTCCGCCGAAGTAGTCGCGGCCTTGCCGGGGTTGCGCTTGGTAGCTACCCGCTCCACGGGCTTCGACCACGTGGATCTGGGAGCTTGCGCAGGGCGGGGCATCGCCGTGGCCAATGTCCCGAGCTACGGCGAAAACACCGTGGCCGAGCACACCTTCGCCCTGATCCTCTCCCTTTCCCGCAAGATCCACCAGTCCTACACGCGGGTGATGCGCGGCGATTTTTCGCTGGAGGGGCTGACAGGCTTCGACCTGAAGGAAAAGACGTTGGGAGTGGTGGCCGCAGGGCGCATCGGCCTGCACGTGATCAAGATTGGGCGTGGGTTTGGAATGCGCGTCCTGGCCTACGATCCTTGCCCCAACCCGTTTCTAGCCGAGTTGCTGGGCTACCGCTATGTGGAAATGGACGAGCTGTTGGCCGCGAGCGACATCGTCAGCCTGCACATGCCGTACTCGCCCACCCTGCACCATTTCATGGACCACGACAAGTTCATGCGCATGAAGCCAGGGTCGCTGTTCATCAACACGGCACGAGGCCGGCTGGTGGATACCGATGCCTTGCTGAAGGCGCTGGAAGCCGGCCACCTGGCCGGCGCCGGTCTGGACGTGGTGGAGGGCGAAGAACTAATCCAGGAGGAAAAGCAACTCCTGGACTCGCATCCCCAGAGCCTGGAAAAATTACAGGCGGTGGTGCGCACTCACGTCCTCTTCCGCCGTGACAACGTGATCTTCACGCCCCATAACGCGTTCAACAGCCGGGAAGCTTTGGAACGTATCCTGGACACCACCATCCAGAACATCCGCAGTTTCGCCGAAGGTCGCCCCATGAATCTTGTACAGTCGGCGGGCCCCACGCCGCGCCGCGCCGGCGGAGTCGCGGCCTGAGTGCTCGACGTCTGTGCGTGCCACCCGGAGGCGGGTTCGATTGCGAACCCACGCGCGCCCGATGCGGACGCGCTTTTCCGCATCTACTCCTCAGGAGCTCAAGGGCAGAGCATCGGGGCTACCGGAGGAGCCATTCCTTTTCTTGCCCAGGGGAGTAGACTTGAAATCGTTGGATGCTCCAGGAGAAATGTGCATGGTCCTGCCCAATGGCGTAATCATTAAGGATCCCGATGTGCTCGGAGGCACGCCCGTCTTCCGTGGGACACGCGTCCCGTTCCAGACTTTGCTGGACTATCTGGAGGGTGGGCAGACGCTGGATGAGTTCCTTGATGATTTCCCCACCGTGACTCGTGACGCCGCGGTCCAGGCCCTTGAACACGCCAAGTCTCTCGTGGTCAGCCAACTTCGATGAAGCTGCTGCTGGACGAGTGTATACCCAGAAGGTTCAAGAACCATCTTGCCGGCCATGAGTGCCCGGTGCTTCGCTCGATCCAAGTTGGCGAGCTTGTTCAGGTTGGCGTCTGAACTGAGATTCCCCTGTTGCATTCTGTGCGGCTGCTTCACGGCCATCCCGCAGCCGGAGCGTTACCGCCCCGCAGCATCGCGGCGGCGATTTCCTTCAGCAGCTTGGCGCAGACCATCGCGGTCTGGTCGTGATGATCGCGCACCGGATTGAACTCCACAATGTCAGCACCCACAACGGTCGCTGGGAGGTTCTGCAGGACCGTGACCACATCGCGAACCGACATCCCGCCAGGCTCGTAGTGCGACACGCCGGGCGCAAAGGCCGGGTCGAGCACATCCAAGTCGAGCGAAATGTAGAGCGGGCCCTCGAACTTCAGGCTGGCGAGTCCGCCGAGGTTCCGCATGGTGATCATTTCAACCCCGAACCTGGCTCCGAACTGGGCCCCGAACTGGGCGGCCTGCTCGTGCTGATGGCGATTGAGCGTGCGGATCCCAATCTGGACCAGGCGCTGAACGTGGCCAGCTTCCAGGATGCGGGCGAACGGGCAGGCATGAGAAAACCGGTTCCCGTCGAGCTGGTCGTACAGGTCGGGATGAGCATCAAAGTGCAGGATGCTGAGTTGCGGGAAGCGCTCGCTGAATCCGCCAACGATGGGATAGGTGATGGAGTGATCGCCGCCCAGGCAAATCAAAGGGTGGCCGGAGGCCAGCGTTCCGCGCACTGCAGTTTCGATTTGTGCGAAGGCCGCGTCGCGGTCATCGGGCAGCGCGAGGTCGCCGGCATCGAACAACCTATTGGCCGCGCCCAAATCCAAGCCGTCTTCCGTCCACAGGTTCGAAGAGCCGCTGAACAAGGCTTTGCGAATCAGCGGCGGGGCATGGGCAGCGCCACGCAGATAGCTGGAGTTTGCGTCAAAGGGGATGCCAAGAATGTAAACTGTATCCCGGGTCGGGCTGGCATCAGTGCGGTTCATCTTGCGTGCGCGCTCGTCGCGCGCTGGTTTCCGAGCATCCCGGAATTGTAGGGCAAGCAAGGGCGAAAGCCACCTGGAGGTTTTGACGGCAAGCTGAAGCTGGCGTTGGTTCCCACATGCGCGGATTCTCACCCGCGATTTGGACCGCTTCGTCCCGTTTATTCGCCTGTCTGTCCCACCGCAGTCAAGAATCTGCGGCTGGCTGCTACAATTCCTCTCTTTGAAGGAGGCATCCATGAAGCACTGTGCTGGGTTGTTGGTGATTTTCCTGATGGCGACGCTGCCGCTGCGAGCGCAGCAGGGCGCGCCGGCGACCGGTGGCTACAACGCCGAGGTGATGGCGGCGATCGAAGAGCAGGAGAACAAAGTTGTCAGCCTGGCGGAGGCCGTGCCCCAGGAGAAGTACGCCTGGTCGCCCGGGGAAGGAGTTCGCTCCACCGGGCAGATTTATCTTCACATCTCCCTGGCCAACTACCTGTTCGCCAAGTTCCTGGGTGTGGAGCCCCCGGCAGACTTTGTGCCTAAGGGCTTCGACAAGTCCACCACCGACAAGGCGAAGATCGTCGAGCACCTGAAGCGTTCCTTCGCCAACCTGAAGCAGGCCGTGCGGGCCTCTACCGACCTGGAGAAGAAGGTCAAGGTGTTTGGCACGGAAACCACCGCCCGCGATGCCATGTTGCAGGCGGTGGCGCACCATGGCGAGCACATGGGTCAGTCCATCGCCTACGCGCGCATGAGCGGGGTGGTCCCTCCCTGGACGGCAGCCGCGGCCCAGCCCAAGCCGGCGGCACCGGCCCCGAAGTAGCTCCGCCGGCGCCTTTGGAGGAACCCGTGAAGCACTTCGCGTCGTCACTAGCGTTGATCTTTGCGACGTCGATTTTGGCCAGTGCCGGGGAAGCCGCCTTGCCGCCGGACCTCGAAGCGATGGTGGAAACCGAGCGCGCGTTCGCACGCACCTGCGTGGAGAAGGGCTTTGCCGCCTCCTTTTATGAGTTTTTCGGCGAAGAGGGCATCGCGTTCTCGCCCCATCCCGCCCGGTTCCGCGATGGCTATAAGAGTCCGCCTCCGCCGGCGGCAGACCGGCAGATCATATTCAATTGGTGGCCGGTCTATGGCGATGTAGCCCAATCGGGAGACCTGGGCTACAACACCGGGCCGGTGCTGTTTTCTGACCTGACCTCGCAAAAGCGTCCCGCGCGGCATGGCGTCTTCTTTTCGGTATGGAAAAAGCAGGCCGACGACGCCTGGCGCGTGGCCGTGGACATGGGAGCGGATGTTCCTGTGGTGGAGAACTCTGCGCAGCGGATTTGGCCCTACGTGCGTGCTCCGCAGCACGCCATCGGCAAGTTTGCCCGCAAGGAGCCGGCCGCGGCCCGCAGTGAGCTGATGGCGCAGGAAGGCGAGTTCCTGAAAGCGGCCACGCATCACGGATATCGCGACGGCTACTTGGCCTACCTGGCGGAATACGCCCGCATTCATCGCCCCGGAATCCATCCCATCGTCGGCAAGGTTTCGGCGGGAGAATACCTCGGCGGGCTGAGGGTGTCGCTCGCCGCCTGGGAAGCCATGGACGGCGGCGTGGCTGCTTCCGGAGAACTGGGCTACACCTATGGGCGATACGAATTGAAGCCGAGCGAAGCTTCCACCGCCAAAGCCGAAAAGGGCTACTACACGCGAGTGTGGAAGCGGGACCAGGCCGGCGCCTGGAAGATCGTGGCCGACGTGGCTTCTCCCCTCCCGCCGGAACCAGACCCGTAGCGCAAGGCGGACTCAAGAGAGTATCTGGACGCGGCCTTCCCCTCGTGTTGCACTAGAGGTTGCAGGCGCCCGGCCAAAGGCTCCAGTCCGAATGGTTACCGATCCCAACCTCACAGACATGAACCCAGCGACACCAAGCCAGCCATCTTCCGGCCGCATTCAGGGCGCGCCCGTGCGTCACCGGCGCAGCGGCCGCATTGCGCGCCGCCTGGATGTGCGGTTGCGCTGGCGCGAGCAGGGAGCCGACTGGCAGGAGGTCCCAGCAGCGACCCAGGTGCTCAGCCGCTTCGGATGCATGCTCTCCGGCCAATGCCGCATCAGGCTGGGAGAAGAAATCCAGTTCTTGTGGCCCGAAAAGCAGCGCGAGACACCCGCCAAGGTCGTGTTCCGCGCGCTCGACGGCAGCAGTGAGGTACAACTGGCGGTGGAATTTCTGGGCGCGGACGACTTCTGGGGAATCGATTTTCCGCCTTCCTTCATGTCCATCATGACGTAGCCGCGGCGCCGGCTTGCATCCCGGCCCATCGCGCCTCCCGCCCCTTGCAGCGCCCTCTGGCCTTCTTTTGCTAACATCTTCTGCGCTCATGAAGCAGGTCGGCGAAAGCGTGGTCCGGATTGAGGCCCAGGCGCTGAGCGCGCTGGCCGACCGCATTGCCGGACCCATGGCCCCGGCTTTCGAGGGCGCCCTCGATCTGCTGCACGGATGTCGCGGGCGCGTGGTGGTGACGGGCATGGGCAAGAGCGGCATCGTGGCCCGCAAGATTGCGGCCACGCTCAGTTCCACCGGCACTCCGGCGCTGTTCCTGCATCCCGCGGAGGCGGTCCACGGCGACCTGGGCATGCTGGTGGCCGGGGACGTGGTGATGGCGCTCTCCGCCAGCGGGGAAACGGAAGAGATCCTGATCCTGCTGGCCACGATCAAGCGGCTGGGAATCACGCTGATTGCCATGACCGGCGACGCGCTCTACGGTGCGGCCACCGCACCGCCTCCCCGGTCCACGCTGGCGCAAGCCGCAGACGTGGCGCTGGATTGCTCCATCGCGCAGGAAGCATGCTCTCTCGGCCTTGCGCCCACCGCCTCCACCACCACCATGCTGGCCCTGGGCGACGCCCTGGCCGTGGCGCTTTCCCAAAAACGCGGCTTCAAAGAAGAAGATTTTGCCCACCTGCATCCCGGCGGCAAGCTGGGGAAGAAGCTGGCACGGGTGTCGTCGCTGATGCACACCGGCGAGGCGGTGCCGCGGGTGGCGCCGCCAACCAAGATGTCCGACGTGATCTACGAGATGTCGCGCAAAGGCCTGGGCGTCACCACCGTGGTCGAGGACGGAAGGCTGGCCGGCATCATCAGCGACGGCGACCTGCGCCGGCTGCTGGAAACGCGCGGCAAGGACGTGCTCGACCTGACCGCCGCCGAGTGCATGACCCGCTCCCCCAAGACCATCTCTCCCGACGCCTTCGCCGCCACCGCCCTGGGTATCATGGAGCAGAAAAAGATCACTTCTCTGGTGGTGGTGGACGGCGACGGGCAGGTGCTCGGAATCGTGCATCTGCATGATCTGTGGGGGACGGAAATGGTTTGAGAATTGGTAATTTTATAATTTGGTAATTTGGTAATTGAGGAACATCCACAGCGGCAGAGTGGCCGTGGTAAATTACCCAATTACCAAATCACCCAATTACAAATTCCCATGTATCACTACGATCCCAAAACGGCGCTGGAAGAAGTGAGCGAGGAAGCGCTGCTGCCCAACCCGGTGCACGTGCGCGACATGATCCTGCGCGGACACCTGGGACCGGACCGCGCCCTGGAGCTCAACCGCCAGTTTCTCGAGTATCAGAAGCATTTTGGCGAGGCGCAGAAGCTGGCCAAGGGCATCCTGCAGGGCCTGGCAGGCGGATAGCGGTCAGAGTTCCTTCCCGCGCGGGCGGACGAAACCGCCTTCCCGAGGAGGAGACTGCCTAGTCGGCTGCGCCCATGGCTCGGCTATCGTCGCGCAGCGCCGAACGCAGTGGCAAGGGCGGAAGCTTCGTCCAACAATGCGCGCAATTCACTCGGCTCCACGAGTTCTTCGTGCCGGTAAACGATCAGCCATTCGCCTCCGCCTTCCACCCAGCACCACTGCTTTTTCTCCAGCCCTTCGAAGAAGGCCAGAACCCAGGGACTGAACAGCGAGCGCACCGCGTTCTCATCCGCTCCCCGCACCAGAAAGCGCTGGGAGAAGTCGGGATGGCTGTCGAAATCGATGTCCTGGTATCCGAACGCCGACCCGATGCGGTGCAGCATGTTCTCCGGCCGCAACTGAAATGCGGGAAGCGAGCCTCCAGGCAGGTGGAACGCAGCCACCGTCTGTTCGTGGGTCGCGCGGCTTCGTCCCGAGCCGGTGACGTACCGGTAGTCGAAAATCAGGACTTCGTTGCCCGCCGTTCCGCGAATCAAGTTGCTGCGCTCCCCGTTGCGGTCACTCTGCAGCAGCTCAATCTCTTCCATGCGTTCCTGCGACAGGATTTCACACTCGGCCTTGAAGGCGAACCCCAGCTCCCGGGCAGCCTGTCGCAGGGCTTCTCTGCGCCGTCTTTCTAGAACGACGCCAACTCCTGCCACAACAGCCATGAGGACCAGGACAGCAACGACAGCAATGATGGGGATGAATTCCTCCATAGGCAACGCTCCCACCGGCAGTCTATCGCAGGGCAGCGCTTGCGCGTAGGTACTACGCCAAGGCAGGCGCGAGGGCTTCACGGCTTCTACAATGACTGCTCCACGGGAGGCCTGCCATGAAATTCCATACCGAATACCTCACCTTCAACACCAAGAAGCATCGTGAGT
>CAZXVY010000034.1:0-3140 GCA_964644115.1 uncultured Terriglobales bacterium | reverse complement strand
GCCATGAAATTCCATACCGAATACCTCACCTTCAACACCAAGAAGCATCGTGAGTACGTGCATATCACGCCGCAGGTGGAGGCGGCGGTAGGGAAGAGCGGAGTGCGCGAGGGGATGGTGCTGGTATCGGCCATGCACATCACGGCCGGCGTCTGGGTGAACGACAACGAGTCCGGCCTGATCTCCGACATTGACGAATGGCTGGAAAAGCTGGCGCCCTTCCGCAAGGACTATCGCCATCACCAAACCGGCGAGACCAACGGCGACTCCCATCTGAAGAGCCTGCTGGTGCACCACCAGGTGATCCTGCCAATTACCGGCGGGCGGCTGGATCTGGGCCCATGGCAGGCGGTTTTCTACGCCGAGTTCGACGGCCAGCGATCGAAGCGGGTGGTGATCAAGGTGATGGGCGAATAGGAGGGAGGAGGTAGGAGGGAGGAGGCAGGAGGTAGGAGGGAGGAGGCAGGAGGTAGGAGGGAGGAGGCAGGAGGCAGGAGGCAGGAGGCAGGAGGTAGGGCTCAAAGGCTAGAAAGTGCGAAACAACGAGAAACCAGGAAACTGGAAACCAGAAACCAGAAACCAGAACATTGGCGGGCGGCCGGCCGCGGGGTGCTCGTGCAAACCAAGTTCGGTTAGCGGCGCGGACGCCCATAGGGTGCTGCTACTTCAGCGCAGCAGAAAGACAACGATCTGCTGCTGGTACTGCAAGAGAAACAACGCCGTCGTTCCCATCAGGGTTGCCGGGATGGAAAGAAACATGACGAACTCGAATGTGGTTACCGCCGCGTTGATGGTGGCTGCTTTTACGCGTTGCATGTTGCTCCTGGAAAGCGAAGGACTTCGTTCCCTGCGCTCTCATTGACAAGCCTAACGGCTTCTGCGGGAGCAGGGAATGGCCCGTCGGTAGCACAGGTGTCCCACCTTGGTGGTGTTACGACCGGGTTACGACGGTAACCATTCGGTAACACGGAAGGTCTTGAGCTTTGCCACAGAGACACAGAGGCACCGAGAGCTTCAAGTTTCGGGCTTTTCCAGCCGACACGCAGGTCAAGGCCGCTTGGCGAACAAGATCGGACTGCCGTAGATTGACGATTTCCTCATTGGATCATTGACGATTGAAAGGCCCTGCCCCCCGTAACACCGAATAGGGGCCGGCCGGGAAATCGTCAATGAGAAAATTCGTCAATCGTCAATTCTTCCACTTCACCTGGTGCCGGTCCATGCGCACGCGGCCTGCGGCGAAGGCGACGCCCTCATTCTCAAGTCGAAGCCGCTGCTCGAGCCCGGATTCGCCTGGCAGCAGAATGCGCCCGCGAACGCCCACCACGCGCTGCCAGGGCAGCCCGCGCGATGCGTGCAGCGCCCAGACTACCTGGCGGGCTGCCCCGGGAAATCCGGCCGCGCGAGCGACCTGTCCATAGGTGGCCACCTTGCCGCGCGGGATCTTGCGGATGGCGCGCCGGATGCGGTCGAACATGCCGGAAGCCCGATCGGTGCGGTGGCGAACTACGGAGGAAGGGCGGTGGGGGCGCGGCATGGATGTTCGGGAACGCAGATGCTAGCAAAAAAGGTGGAACCTATTTGACGTGATGCTGCCTTACCGTCCCACGGCCTTCCTTACCGCCAGCAACTGTTCGAGCACGCCGCGCAGCTGGGTGAGATCCAGCGCATTCGGGCCGTCGGACTTGGCTTCCCTGGGATTGTCGTGGACCTCGAGAAACACGCCGTCCACGCCGGCGGCGACCGCGGCACGCGCGAGGACGGGAATGAACTCGGGCTGGCCGCCGCTGACGGCCTTGCCGTCGGCGCCGGCGGAGGGAAGCTGTACGGAGTGGGTGGCGTCGAAGACCACGGGCGCGAACTCACGCATCACCGCCAGCGAGCGCATGTCCACCACCAGGTTGTTGTAGCCGAAGCTGCTGCCGCGCTCGGTGACGAAGACTTTGTGGTTACCGGTGGAGCGGACCTTGTCCACCGCATGCCGCATGTCCCAGGGCGAGACGAACTGTCCTTTCTTGATGTTGACCGCGCGCCCGCTCTTGCCGGCGGCCAGCAGCAGGTCGGTCTGGCGGCAGAGGAAGGCGGGAATCTGGAGTACGTCCACGGCTTCGGCCACGCGGGCCACGTCGGCGGCTTCGTGGACGTCGGTGAGCACGGGGACCTTCACCGTCTCGGCCACCTTGCGCAGGATGCGCGTGCCCTCCTGGGCACCCGGGCCGCGGAAGCTGGAAAGGGAAGTGCGGTTGGCTTTGTCGTAGGAGGCCTTGAATATGTAGGGCACGCCCAGCGAGCGCGCGACAGCGCTGATGGACTCTGCCATCTTGAGCGCATGCGCTTCGCTCTCGATCACGCAAGGGCCGGCGATGAGGAAGAGCTGGTCGCCGCCGATGGTGAGGTTGCCGAGCGTGAATGAAGTTTCGGGCATCACGTTTCGAGTCAAGAAACCTTAACCACAAAGGACACGAAGGAGCACGAAGATTATGAACCTTCGTGGGCCTTAGTGTCCTTCGTGGTTAAAGGTCTCTCTCTACAGCTTTCCGACCTTCTCCGGCCGGCGAAACTGCTCGGCCCCGACCGCTTCCTTCTGTGCGCGGCGGGAGCGGCCGTCCTCATACGAGGCCTCGATGAACGCCTTGAACAACGGATGCGGCTCCAACGGCTTGGACTTGAACTCAGGATGGAACTGGCAGCCCAGGAAATACGGGTGGTCGCCGAGCTCGATGATCTCAACGTAAGTTCCGTCGGGAGTCGAGCCCGTGAGCTTCAGGCCGGCGCCGGTGAGCAGGGCCTCGTATTCGCGGTTGAACTCGTAGCGATGGCGATGGCGCTCGGAAATTTCCAGTGAGCCGTAGGCCTTGTGTGCCAGCGATCCAGGCGTGAGCTTGCAGATCCAGGCGCCCAGGCGCATGGTGCCGCCCAGCTCCTCCACGCCGCGCAGTTCGCGCAGCTTATAGATGATGCGGTGGGGCGTGGCCGGATCGAACTCGCTGGAGTCAGCGCCCGCCAGCCCGCACACGTTGCGCGCAAACTCGATGCACGCCGTCTGCATGCCCAGACAGATTCCGAAGTAGGGAACTTTTTTCTCGCGCGCGTAGCGGATGGCGTTCAGCATGCCGGCAATGCCGCGCTTGCCGAATCCG
>CAZXVY010000033.1:0-14320 GCA_964644115.1 uncultured Terriglobales bacterium | reverse complement strand
GAACCCGCAGCAGCTCAACGGCGGTTCGCGCAACGTCCAGTTCGGCTTGAAGTTCATCTTCTAACCGGACGAAAAGCTAGAAACTTTCCGGGGCTCGCAAGAGCCCCGGTTTTTTTGTGCCTAGCCTCAATTTACATACCGTGCCCGCGGGCCCCTCCCTAAGCCCGACGGCACCGCGCAGTTGTGCTAGGCTGGCAGGGCAATGCAATTGCTGCGCCTGGTTCTTCTTCTATTCCTCGCGTCGGCACCCGCAGCCGCGCAGCAGCCGCCCGACGTATTCCTCATCACCCTGGATACGCTGCGCGCCGACCGCCTGGGCTGTTACGGGTACGGCCAGGCGAAAACCCCGGCGCTCGATCGCTTGGCGCGCGACGGCGTTCGTTTCGGCCGCGCTTACACTCCCAGCCCGATTACCAACACCTCGCACGCCAGCATCCTTACGGGACTGAACCCGAGCACTCACGGAGTAACCGATTTCGGAATTCCTCTCGGCGGTAATCACGTGACCCTGGCCCAGGTCCTCAAGCAGCGCGGCTACAGCACCGCCGCGTTTATTGGGGCAGTCATTCTCGACAGCAACAGCCTGGCGCCCGGCCTGGATCGGGGCTTCGACCATTACTGGAACTTTCCCGACCTGCCCAAAACCGCGCCCCGTTGGGGAAGGGTAGAGCGCCGCGGCCTGGAGGTGGTGAACGAGGCTACGAAGTGGTTGTCCGCCCCTCGCACCGGCCCGCGCTTTGTGTGGGTGCATCTCTACGACGCGCACGACCCTTACGAAGCTCCCGCACCCTTTGCTAACCCGCAGAATCCCTATGACGGCGAAGTGGCCTACACCGACCACGCCGTGGGGCAGTTCGTTGCCTTCCTGGAGAAGAACGGCTGGTACAAGGACGCGCTCATCATCGCGGTCGGCGACCACGGCGAAGGCTTGGGCGAGCACGGCGAGGACACTCACGGCATCTTTCTCTACGACTCGACCTTGCGTGTGCCCTTGCTGATGAAACTGCCCGGCGGAGCACTGGCCGCTGCGGTGTCGGAGGTTCCCGTGCGCACGACGGATATTCTGCCCACGGTCCTCGACGTCCTCGGCTTGCCCGCGGCGGAAGGCCTACCGGGACGCTCGCTGCGCAGTTCTACCGGCGGCGATTCTCCTGCTGGCGATCTGCTGCTCGCCGAAACTGATTATCCCGTGCGCTTCGGGTGGGCGCCCTTGCGCGCGGCCCGCTCCGGCGGCTCCAAGTACATTGAAGCGCCGCGCCCCGAGTTCTACGACCTCAAGCAGGACCCCGGCGAAACCCAGAACCGCTACGAGCCCTGGAATCCCGAGGTTCAGAGGCTGCGGGGAATTCTGGCGGAGGAGCGCAAGAAAGCCCCGGCCAACCCGGCTGCTTCCGGTTCCCGGTCCGGGTCCGTTGACCCGCAGACTATCGAGCACCTGCGTCAACTGGGCTACCTGGGCAGCGACCCGGGCTCAACCACCGTTGCCGAGCCTTCGCTGCTGCCCGATCCCAAGGACAAGATCGCGCTGCACAACTTCATTCACCGCGGCATGATGGCGGAAGAAGGGGGAGAGGCCGCGGCCGCCCGCTCCGCCTTTACCCGCGCGGTAGAGATGGATCCGGACTCGGCTGTGGCCAACGTGCAACTGGGCCGGCTGGAGTTGGAGCAGGGGGAATACGCGTCCGCCGCAAAACATCTGGCCAGGGCGCGGCAGTTGCGCGCCCAAAACTCCACCGCCGACTCAGCCGCTGCCTGGTACCACGGTCAGGCGCTCGAAAAACTGGGCGATCTGGAGGGCGCCCGCGCGGCCCTGGAAGAAACTCTGCGCCTTTCTCCCGGCCAGTACGACGCCCGCCTGTTGCTGGGCCGCGTATTTGTGGGACTGAAAAACGCGCGCGCCGCCGAAGACCAGTTTGAAGCCGCGGTGTTCCTCAAGCCCAAGCGCCCGGAGGCGCGCCTGGAGCTGGCTCGCTTGTATCTTGAGGAGAAGCGGGCGGCAGACGCGCTCGAGCATCTCCAGAAGGCATCCGCCGCGGAGCCCAACAACGCCGGCGTCTTCGAGCTTCTGGCTCAGGCGTATCGCGCGCTGGGGAAGCCCCTGGAGGCGCGCCGCGCAGCAGCGCGTGCTGCGGCGCTCCAGCAAAAGAAAAAGGCGCCCTGACTCCCGGGCGCCTTCCCAAATTACCAATTACAAATTATCTCATTTACTTCGCCGCCACCTTCGCGTCTTCGAAGATTTCCGTCAGCACGCGGCCCTTCATCTGCTTGGGCGCCGGGATGCCGTAGATGTGCAGCAGCGTAGGCGCAATGTCGTACACGCTCATCTGCAGCCCCAGGATGTGCTGGCCCTTCTTGATGCCCGGCCCCATGGCCAGGAACGCTCCGGAAACCTCGTCGCCGTCGTCGAAGTCGTGCTTGGCGATCACCGAGTCCATCTTGTGGTCGCTGTGCCCGCCGTGGTCGGCGTAACGCAGCGGCTTGATGCCGTGATCGGAAACCAGGATCAACGTGGTGTTCTCGTCCACGTGCTTCAGGATGGCGCCCAGCACCTTGTCGAACTCGCGGTACTGTGTAGGGAAGGCGTCCACCCGCACCGAGTGCACCTTGGGATCATAGCTGACGTTGTGCGGCTGGATGGGATACAGCCAGTGCCCCACCCGGTCTTCGCAGGACTGCACCAGGAAGGTGAAGTCGGTCTTGTGGTTGTTGAGCAGGTACTCGAAGAGCTGGGTTTGCTGCGCCCGGATCTTCGACACTCCCTCCAGCCACGCGTTCACCACTTCCGGCTCTTTGCCTTTCAGTTGTTCGCCGGAAGGGATGCGCGAGCAGTCAATGTAGAAGTCGCCCACGTTGGCCAGCAGTTCCTGCTTCATGCTCTTGGGGTAGACCGCTTCCCCGTGGGTTACTTCCGTCAGCTTGGGAGCGCACAGGATGCCGTCTTCGCAATCTTTCCCGCGGGTCAGCATGCCGCTGATCATGTAGCCGTTGACGGGCATGGTGGGAAACGTGCCCGGCACGTTGGCCATACCCACGGTGACCCCGTTCTTGGAAAGAATGTTCCAGATGGGCTCCGCCTTCAGCATGTTGGTGTTGGCCGTCTGTCCGCCCACCACGAAGCCGGTGATGCCGCTCTCCTGCGGCGGGACGCTGGTGAAGAACGCGGTGTAAACCTTGGGGCAGTTGGGGGAAGTAATCGTGCGCAGGTAGCCGGAAGTGCCATTCTCCACCAGCTTGGCCAGGTTAGGCAGTTCGCCGCGCACCATCAGGGGGCGCAGGAGGTCCCATTCGGCGCCGTTCACGCCCACTACCACAACTTTCGGTTTCGCTTTGGAAGCTTTTTCCTCCGCCTGCACCAGGGAAGCAGGCGCCACCGCCACACAGAACGCCAGCAAAATTAAAGGGATCAGTTTTACTCGTTGGGACATTTGGGGGCCCGCTTTTCAAGGATTTGCACCCATAGTATACCGCTATCGGGCACGTGCCGGCGGGGCCGGTTCCGGGAAACCTGGGACCAAGCGCCCGCATCCATGCAAGAAGTCGCGGGAACTTCCGTCCTTCGGGTAAACTCTAAATGAGACGTATGGACCTTCACATCGTTCGCCAGCATTCCTGGGCAGCCCGCTTGAGCTGCGTGGTTCTTCTGCTTTCGTTACCCGCCTGGGGTTCACCCCAAAAGCCCGCGCCCCAGAAGCCGGCGCGCGCCCAGCCGGCCGACACGCCCTCGGTCCTCATGGACGCCATGCAGAAAGAGCTCACGCGCGCCATGGCCGAGCTCGGCAAGTCTGACCCGGCGCCCTACTTCCTCAGTTACGCGGCGGCGGAGCGGCGCACGGAAGTCATCTCCGGAACCCAGGGAGCGCTGTATCCCGCGGTGGACCGCTCCATCCGCTCGGTGGATGTCACCGTGCGGGTGGGCAGCCATACCTTGGACAACACGCACAGCGACCGGCGCTCCTCGGGCATTGGCTCGGCGCTGCTCCCGCTGGAGGACGACCCGGCGGTAATCGCCCACGTGCTCTGGCAGGTGACCGACCGGCAGTACAAACAGGCGGCCCGCGCTCTGCTGGAAGTGAAAACGGAAACCCAGGTGCGCGCCGAAGAGGAAGACAATTCTCCCGACTTCAGCCAGGAGAAACCGCACACCCACGCCGGCCAGTCGCTAGCCTGGGCGGAGTTTGACCGCGCCGCTTGGCAGCAGCGCGTGGAGCGGCTCTCCGGCATCTTCCGCCAGTATCCCGAGGTCTACAGCTCGGTGGTGTTTCTGCTGGTGGATACTTCCAACAAGTACTTCGTCTCCAGCGAAGGCTCGCGCGTGCTCACCTCCCGCCCTTTGAACCGGTTGGTGGTGTTCGCCGAGACCCGCGCCGAGGACGGCATGGAGCTGCTGCGCTCGGAAACTTTCGACGCCTCCTCCGTGGCCGGCCTGCCCGGCGAGGCTGAAGTTGCCGGCAAGATCCACGCCATGGCCCGCGACCTGGTCAAACTGCGCAAGGCTCCCATCGTCGAGCCCTTCATCGGTCCGGCGCTGCTCTCGGGGCGCGCCGCCGCGGTTTTCTTTCATGAAGTCCTGGGACATCGCCTGGAAGGCCAGCGCCAGCGTGGCGACGAAGAAGGCCAGACCTTCGCCAAGAAGATTGATCAGAAGATCCTGCCTGATTTCCTGAGCGTGGTTTCCGACCCCACCCTGCGTCGCCTGGACGGCGTCGAGCTCAGCGGCTTCTACGAATTCGACGACGAGGGCATCCCCAGCCGCCGCACCGAGGTGGTGCAGAACGGCGTGCTCAAGGGCTTCCTCATGTCGCGCCTCCCGGTGAAGGGGTTCGCCGAGTCCAACGGCCACGGCCGGGCGCAGGACGGCCTCATGCCCGTCGGCCGGCAGGCCAACCTCATCGTCTCTTCCACCAACAAGGTGCCGGACTCCGAATTGCGCCAGAAACTGATCGAAGAAGTGAAGCGCCAGAACAAGCCCTACGGCCTGTACTTTGAGGACATCGCCGGCGGTTTCACCCTCACCACCCGCTACCTGCCCCAGGCTTTCCAGATTCTGCCTGTGCTGGTTTGGCGGATCTATCCCGACGGCCGCCCCGACGAGCTGGTGCGCGGTGTGGACATTGTGGGCACGCCCCTAGCCGCCCTGAACCGCCTGGTGGTCACCGGGCAGAAGACCGAAGTGTTCAACGGCATTTGCGGGGCCGAGTCGGGCAGCGTGCCCGTGGCCGCGGTGGCGCCCGCCATCCTGTTTTCCGAACTTGAGGTGCAGAAGAAAGCCGTCACCCGCAACCGTCCGCCCATCCTCAGTCCGCCCGGCGCTCCCGCCGCCGCCTCCACGCCGGAGGTGAAGCCATGATCGCGTTTCTCCAACCCGCTCATCCCACGACCTTGTCATCCCGAGCGAGCGCAACCGAGCCCGAGGCGAATGCCGAGGGAGAGGGAGCGCGAGTCGAGGGATCTCGGTTTTGCTTTCCCGCAAAGATGCCAGTCAACCCGTGGTTTGGCGCTTTGCTGCTGCTGGTTCTCAGTCTGAGCGCCACACTGCAGGCGCAATCCAGTCCTCCCAAGCTGGACGACCCCATCCTGCGCGCCATGAGCACCGAGCTGCAGCGCTCCAAGGAAAAGTTGCAACTCGAGCAGATGCAGCGTCCCTACTACGTCGAGTACTCGGTGACGGAGGTGGACGAATACAACGCCGACGCCATTTTGGGCGCGCTGCGCTTTGAGAGCCGGCAGCGCACCCGGGTGCTGCGCGCCGTGGTGCGCGTGGGCAGCTACAAGCGCGACAGCTTCTTCCGCGCCGGCCAGGGGCAGGCCACCGTGGCTACCATCGGCGACGACGAAATCGCCCTCCGCCACCAGCTCTGGCTGGCCACCGATGCCGCCTACAAGAGCGCCCTCGCCGCCTATTCCGAGAAGGACTCGCTGCTCAAGAACATTGTGGTCGAGCATGCCGTGGACGACTTCTCGCAGGACCCTCCCGTGGTTGCTCTGGGGCCTCTCGTTCAGCCCGGCCTTCAGCCCGAACCCTGGCGCGCCCGCCTGCGCGACATCTCCGCCCTCTTTCGCAAAGACCCGCGCATTGACGCCTCGCAGGTCAACTTCAGCTTTCGCGTGGTGAACCGCTACTTCCTGAACACGGAGGGCACGGTGACCCGCAACGGTTATGCCTGGTACGTGGTCGCCTTCTCCGGGAGCACGCAGGCGGCCGACGGACAGCGCATCAACCTGAGCCGCGATTGGGTGATGGCCCGCGCCCAAGAGCTGCCTTCGCTGGATACCCTGAAGTCGGAAGCGGAAAAAACCATCGCCACCCTGCAGGCCATGCGCCAGGCGCCGCAAGTGGACGAGACTTATCGCGGCCCGGTGTTGTTCACCGCGGATGCCGCCAAACACCTCTTCTGGAACATCATCGGCCCGGCGGTCACCGGCGACCAGCCCGCGCCCGGCGGCTCCGCCCGCACCACCGGCCCCTTCGCCGCGCATTACAAGACTCGTGTCCTGCCCGATTTTCTCACCATCGTGGATGATCCCACCGCCACCTACGCGGTGGACCGCACTCTGGTCGCCGCCTACGAGGTGGACGATGAAGGCGTGAAGGCCGCGCCCGTCACCGTAGTGGACAAGGGCGTCCTGGTGAACTACCTGATGGGCCGCCGTCCCATCCGCGACTTCCCCCGCTCCAACGGCCATGGACGCGCCAGCGCCGGCGATTCCGCCGCACCCCATTTCTCCAACCTGTTCGTGCGCGCCCAGCCCGCCTACTCTTTCGCCGAACTCAAGCAGAAGCTCATCGAGCTTTGCCGCGAACAGGGGCAGGGCTACGGTTATCTGGTGGAGAGCACCACCAGCAACCTCTCGCCGCTGGTGATGTACAAGGTGTGGGTGAAGGATGGCCGTCAGGAACTGGTGCGCGACGCCGTCTTCGCCCAGCTCGATGTCCGCGCCCTGCGCAGCGACATTCTCGCCGCCGGCAACGACACCCTGGCCGACAACAGCAACGAGAACGTGCCCAAGGCGGTTATCAATCCCTCCATCCTGTTCAGTGAGCTGGAGGTCCGCCGCACCACCCAGAGCCAGGAGAAACTGCCTGAGTATCCGCCGCCCGCGCTGACGGAGCCCAAGGCCACGCCGTAGCGAGGTGCGATGTTTGATGTGCGATGTCTGATGTGCGATGTCTGATGTGCGATGTGTGATGTGTGATGGAACGAGCTCTTGTCTTTCACATCACACATCAAACATCACACATCAAACATGGCACCTCGTCATGGCCCCCTTCAAAACCTACGATCAATTCTTCGCCTACTACGTGCGGCAGCACCGCCATCCCGGCAACCGCCTGCTGCACGCGCTGGGCACGGGGCTGGGCATCAGCGTCGTCATCGCCGCCTTCGCTCTGGGCAAATGGCTCTACGCGCTGCTCTGGATTCCGCTGGCCTACGGCTGCGCCTGGGCCGGCCATTTCCTGCTGGAGCGCAACCGTCCCGCCACCTTCGGCCATCCGCTGTGGTCTCTGGTCAGCGACTTTCGCATGCTCGCCCTGATGCTCACCGGGCGGCTGGAGCCCTGGCTGAAGAAGAGCCCTCAGGCGGATGAACCGAAGCTCTAGCCATGTAGTCATGTGGTCATCGTGTCATGTGGTCATCTGACTCCGGTCATCTGGCGGCTTCGCTCTTTATCTCTCCGATTACCACATGACCAGATGACCACATGGCCACATGACCCAATGACCACATGTTGTAAACTCCAACCCATGCGCGTCCTGGGCATTGACTGTGGCAGCGAAGTGACGGGCTACGGTGTGGTGGAGGACGCGGACGCTCGCAGCCTGCGTTGCGTTGCCGCCGGAATCGTGAAGGCGCGCGCCCGCGACCCGCTTCCCCGCCGTCTGGACGCCATTTTCCGCGAGTTGCGCCGGGTGATTGAAGTGCATCGCCCGGAGGTGGTTGCCATTGAAGACATCTTCTACGCCGCCAACGCTAAGTCGGCGCTGAAACTTGGCCACGTGCGGGGTGTGGCCATGCTGGCGGCCGCGGTCGAAGGCCTGGAAGTGGCGGAGTACGCTCCCCTGGCCATAAAATCGGCGGTGGTGGGTTACGGCCGGGCGGAAAAATCTCAGGTACAGCACATGGTGGCGCGCTTGCTGAAACTGGATGCGCCGCCCTCGCCGCCCGACGTGGCCGACGCGCTGGCCATCGCCATCTGTCATCTGCACACCGCGGCCACGCTCCAGCGCCAGGCCGCCCGCCGCTGATGCCCTGATGCCAAGTTCGCTGCCACGTTCGCGGCCATGTTCGCTGCCATCCCGCTTCGTCGTGCTCATCCTGCTGTGCGCGGTGGTTTCCGCACCTGCCCTCGCCGGCGAGGGCGACAGCCTCATGACCGGCGCCGGCGAAGGCGAAAGTCTCGACCAGGCTCGCGCGCGCCTCGCCCAGCCCACCGTAACGTTTTCCCTGGACTTCCCGCGCACCCGCCCCGAGCACTACTCCATCACCGTGGATTCCACCGGCAAGGCAGTGTACGAGTCTCGCGACGTGGTCTCGACCGACCAGATGGATCCGCCCTCGGAGCGCTACCTGACTTCCTTCCAGGTTTCCGAGGCCGCCCGTGCCCGCATCTTCGAGGCCGCGCGCCGGGTCAATTTTTTCCAGGGCGACTTCGATTACAAGAAGCGCCGCATCGCCCGGATGGGCCAGAAGACGCTGGTCTGGGAATCGGGGAAAGACCGCTTCGCCACCACCTACAACTGGTCGGAAAACGGCCTGATTGACGACCTCACCCACCTCTTCCAGGGCATCTCCAATACTCTGGAGTTCGGTCGCCGCCTGACTGCCCTGCGCCGCCACGACAAGCTGGGACTGGAGGCCGAGCTGAAAAACATGGAGGAGGCGGCCAAACACGCCGACGGCCTGGCCGAGCTGCACACCCTTCAGCCGCTGTTGCGCTCCCTGTCCGAGGACCACGCCGTCATGGAAATAGCCCGCAAACGCGCCCAGCGCCTGCTGCTCAAGGCCGAAACTCAGCCCCAAGCTTCCAGCCCATCGCCGTAGCGGCAGTCGTTAGTAGCAGACTGGAAGGGGTGGGCCAGCCCCCAGCCCCAGGATTAGGGAAAGGGCGGGCGCCGCCCCCCCGGCCTAAGGGCAATCCGGGGGCCAACTTAGGGCAACTTAGCCCTGGGGGACAACTCGGGAGTACAATCGTCCCATCTAACCGGACAAGTCCAGAAGTGCGCGTCTCAGGAGTACGCCATGACCAATCGGAGAGTACGGCCCGCATGGTTCGTGATAGGCATTGGGGTATGTCTGGTCTTGCTTGCGGCCACGGCGCTGGCCGACTCGAACGCGCGCATCGTGCGCCTGAGCTACGCCGAAGGCAACGTGCGCCTGGACCGCGGCGACGGACGCGGCTTCGAGCAAGCGGTGATGAACATGCCTGTGGCCCACGGCAACCGCGTCTGGACCCGCAACGACGCTCTGGCGGAGATCGAATTCGAGGACGGCGACGCCATCCGCCTTACGCCCGAAACCCTGGTCATTCTGCATCAGCTTTCCCTGCGTAATAACGGAGTCCGGGTTTCCGTGGTCGAGCTGCAGGAAGGCGAGGCCTACTTCCACCTCCGCGACAACGACGACAACGACTTCCGCATTCTGCTTCCCGGCCGCGAGTTGGAAGTTCGCAAATCCTCGCGCCTGCGCCTGGCGGTTCGCGGCAAGCAGGTGGAGCTGGCGGTGATGAAGGGTGAAGTGGAAATTCACGGCCAGGGCGAGCGCCTGGTGGTGAAGAAGGGCGAAACTCTGACCCTGGATCCCAACGACGCCGATCGTTATTACCTGGCGCGCTCAGTGGAGGAAGGCTCCTACGATCAGTGGGACAAGGACCGCGAGTCCTACCGTGACCGTTACGCCTCCACCTCCGGCTACAGCGGCTATTCCAGTTCCGCCAGCTACGGGCTGAGCGATCTGCATTATTACGGCAGCTACTTCAACGCCCCCGGATACGGCTGGATGTGGCGTCCCTACTACGTCAACCTGGGCTGGAGTCCCTTTGATAATGGCGCCTGGGTCTACTATCCGGGCTACGGCTACATCTGGGTTTCCGCCTATCCTTGGGGCTGGACGCCCTACCGCTACGGAGGCTGGTACCACCTCTCGGGCTACGGCTGGTGCTGGCGGCCCAGCCGGCATTGGAACCAGTGGGCGTCGCACACGCAAGTGCACCGCGCGCCCCGCAATTACCGGCATCCGGAGCGGCCGTCGCGGCGCGACGGCGGCACGGTGAGCGTGGGCCGCGGAGCGCAGCCCATTTTTCCCGTCAATGATCGCGGCGATCGCGGCAACGACCGCGGCGACCGGGGTGCGCCTGGCCGTCGGCGCGTGGTGGACCTTGCGGGTGATGATGTGAATCGCCCCGCGAAGAACGCGCGCGAGCGCGGCGGAATCACTCCCCATCGTCTTCCCGCGGTGGGAGATCCGGACTCGGAAGTGGTGGGCAAGCGGCGCTCCGGCCAGCCCATCGTCTTCCCCAACCGCCGCCAGCCTGGCGGCGACGGAGTGCAGGCGCTGGAGCGGGACTACTCGGGTGGCATCCGCAAGGGTGGCAGAGAATCCTCGGGCGCGTCCGGCAGCGGCTCGCCCAGTGGCTCAGATGACCAGCAGCGCGGGCGCGTGCTCGACCGCAACCCTGACACCTCGCCCGGGCGCAAGAGCTTTTCGTCGGAGTCAGAACCCGTTCGCGGCAACCGTGGCCGCGCAAGTGGCGGCAGCCAGTGGGAAAGTACGCCGCGCGCGGAGCCTTCGCGCTCCTCTTCCGCAGGCCGCTCCAGCTCGCCCGCACCCTCGCGCAGCTATAGCTCCAGTTCTAGCTCCGGGTCCTCTTCTCCTTCGCGCAGCTCCGGCGGAAGCTCGGGAGGGGGCAGCCGCAGCAGCGGCAGCAGTGGCGGAGGCAGCCGAAGCAGTTCCGGCAGCAGCTCCTCAGGCTCCAGTTCGAAAAGCACCACGCGCTGATTATGTGTGATGTTTGATGTGCGATGTTTGATGTGCAATATGCAAGGAAGCAAGTCTCACTTCACATCACACATCAAACATCAAACATCACACATCATCTGACCACCACTCCCGCATATCCCACCACGCGGTCGCGGTCCCCGGAAACATCGCCTGAGGTGGCGTACTTCACCAGCTCCGCGGAGGCTGCGCCCAGGCTGCGGGCTGCGATCAGCATGGCCACGGTGGGCCCGTAGCCGCACATGCTGATGTCTTCCCGGCCCACCACTTCATAGAGGCCGCGCGCATCGAGCGCCAGGATGCGCTCGATGGCCTTGTGGTCCTTGACCCGCGTTACCGCGTCCGATTCGTAGTGGTTCATGTCGCTGGAGGCGATGAGGAGGGCCGGCTCGGCTTCCGCCGCCAGCGTCGCCGCCAGCGCCTCGCCCAGTGCGGCGAGCGCGGGATATCCGCCCACCCCCACCGCGATGGGCACAAACGTGAAGTCGCCGAGCAGCGCCTGCAGGAACGGCAACTGCACCTCGAGCGCGTGCTCCTTGCGGTGCGCGCCTGCATCTTCACTCAGGTAGGAAAATCCCGCCAGCAAACGGCCGGCGAGTTCTTGGTCAATGCGCGCGTCGCCCAGCGGCGTCTTCCAGGCGCCGCTCGACATGATGGCCAGCGGCTCGCCCGCTCCCGTGTGGTTGGGGCACAGAATCACGAAGCGCCGCGGCAGTTCCAGCCGCGCATACAGCGCGCCTGCCACGTGCCCGGAGTACATGTATCCCGCATGCGGGGCCATGCACCCCAGGGCGCGGACCTTTTCTTTCGCCGGCACAAGATAGGACTGCAGGTCGCGCAGCAGGACCTCGGGTTGCGAAGGATAGAAGGACCCGGCAACTGCCGGCTGTCGGACTGCGCTGCCCACGGCTGGCTCCTTGGGTTGCTGAAGTGGGCGATGCTGGAGAAAGAAATGTTACTCCTAATTGTGCTCGGAATTCCGCTCGGAGCCTTACTCTCTCAACGAACCGGGCCTTCCCGAGGATTGTCATCCCGAGCCCGCCTGCGGCGGGCCGCGGCGGGCGCAGTCGAGGGATCTTGGTTTGAGCAGACTTTCAAGGATGGATGGGTGGCAAAAAAAAGATCCCTCGTATCTCTCGACTCCGCCCCGCAACGCGGGGCTTCGCACGGGATGACAACTCCATGGGGTTTCCCCGATTCCCTGGCCTTCTACCCGCACAGCGCCCGGTACACCGCCGCCATTTGTTCCAGCGTCAGCGCCTCCGCCCGGGCGTCGCGACGCACCTTCGCCGCTTCGAGCGCCCGGCGCACCGCTTCTTCCCCATGCGTACCCTTCAGATTGTTGGCCAGCGTTTTGCGCTTCTGCCCGAAGCACAGTTTCAGGAACTCGACGAACTGGTCCGCGGGCACGCCCAGCGCCGGGGCACGCGGCTCCACCGTCAGGCGCAGTACCGTGGAATGCACTTTGGGAGGAGGCGAAAAAGCTTCTGGGGGCAGCGTGAAAAGTTTTTCCACCCTGGTGTAGAGCTGCGTGGCCGCGGAGAGTACCCCGTAGTCGCGGCTCCCTGGGCGCGCTGCGATGCGTGCCGCCACCTCACGCTGCACCGTGATCACTATCTTCTCGATCAGCCCCGCGAACCGGAACAGCCGCATCAGGATGGGCGAGGTGATGTAAAAGGGAAGGTTCCCCACCACGCAGGCTTTGGGCGGCGCCGCCAGCCGGGGAATGAGGTCGCCGGGGTGCAGGGTGATGAGGGTGGAGAGGTCCATGGCCAGCACGTCGCCCTCGATCACTTCCACGTTGCGGCGCTTGCCGAACTGCATGCCGAGCTGCGCTGCTAGGACGCGGTCCACCTCGATGGCCACCACGCGAGCGGCGCGATCGGCGAGCAGGCCGGTGAGCGCTCCGCGGCCCGCGCCGATCTCCAGCACGGTGGCGCCGCTCAGGTCACCCAGCGCGCCCACGATGCGCGCCGCGGCGCCGGCGTCGGCAAGAAAGTTCTGCCCCAGCTTCGGACGCCGCCTACTTTCCGCGTTGACCCTGTTGGCGCGCGCCATTAGACTGGCTGCCTTCCGGCGCGCCCGGCCGCGGAGGGGAGCCCCCATGAACGTCGCATTTGTGGCATCGGAGTGTGTGCCTTTTTCCAAAACTGGAGGCCTGGCCGACGTGGTCGGCGCCCTGCCTCCGGCGCTGGCTGCCCTGGGTCACCAGGTCACGGTTTTCCTGCCCCGCTATCGCCAGACCAAGCTGGCTGACCCCAAGCCCGTGCTGCGCAGCGTCACCGTTCCCTTCGACGACCGCTACCGTTTCTGCTCGGTGCTGGACGGCGGCGAGAAGGCCGGCGTCCGATTCTACTTCATCGACTATCCGCCCTTCTTCGACCGCGACGCCCTCTACGGCACTCCCGGCGGCGACTATCCCGATAACGCCGAGCGCTTCTCGCTGTTCTGCCGGGCCGCGCTCGAGGCCACGAAAATTCTGGGCGCGCCCGACGTCTTCCACTGTCACGACTGGCAGTCCGCGCTGGTGCCCATCCTGCTGCGCAGCGTCTACGCCGATGACCCCGTGCTGCGCGGCGCCGGCATCGTGTTCACCATCCACAACATGGGATACCAGGGAGTGTTCCCGCCCGACACCCTGCCCCTGCTGCAACTTTCCTGGGACCTGTTCACCATGGACAAGATGGAGTTCTACGGCAAGGCCAACTTCCTCAAGGGCGCGCTGATCTCTTCCGACTTCATCACCACCGTGAGCAGGAAATACAGCCAGGAAATCCAGACGGCGGAGTACGGCTTTGGCCTGGAGGGCGTGTTGCGCGCCCGCGCCGCCAGCGTCACCGGCATCCTGAACGGCGTGGACTACGCCGAATGGAGCCCGCAGACCGACAAATTCGCCGTCGCCAAATTTTCCCCCGAAGACCTCAGCGGCAAAGCCCAGTGCAAGAAGGACCTGCTCGCCGCCTTCGGCGTCCCCGAAGCCAACTCCGCGCTGCCCGTGATCGGCATCGTGTCGCGCTTCGCCGCGCAGAAGGGGTTCGACCTGATTGCCCAGATTGCCGACCGCCTGGTCCGCGAAGAAATGATCGTCGTCGCCCTGGGCTCCGGCGACCAGGAGTACGAAGAACTGTTCCGCCGCCTCAACAAGCAGTATCCGGCGAAGTTCGCCGTCAAGGTGGCCTACGACAACGCCATCGCCCACAAGATTGAAGCCGGGTCGGACATGTTCCTCATGCCCTCGCGCTACGAACCCTGCGGCCTCAACCAGATTTACAGCCTGAAGTACGGTACCGTGCCCGTGGTGCGCGCCACCGGCGGCCTCGACGACA
>CAZXVY010000032.1:11548-14349 GCA_964644115.1 uncultured Terriglobales bacterium | reverse complement strand
CGAGGCCTTCCTCAAGAGCTTCTCCATCGCCATCGTTTATGCCGGCCTCCTGTTCCTGGCGCTGAACACCGTGCTCTCCGCCGGCGCCTACGAAGTGTTCGCCGGCGGCGAAGGCGCGCGCCTGCACGCCTTCGGGCGCGGCATCGGCAAGTACTTCACCCGCTTCGCGCGCCTGGCCCTGATTGCGTCGGCGCTGTACTTCGCCGTCTTCTGGATATGGAACGACCTTGCCGTGCGGCAGCTTGAGCGCTGGTTCGAGGACTCGACGCGGGAGGCTTGGCTCTTCCGCCTGAACCTGGCGCGCGTCGCGCTGCTCTTGGCTTCCGCGATGCTGGTGAACCTGCTGGTGGAATACGCGCGCGCCGACATCGTGGCGCGCCAGCGCGAGTCCACGCTGGGGGCGCTGGGGCAGGCGGCCGGCTTCGTGATCCGGCGGCTGCCCTCCGTGCTCCTCATTTCCCTTACGCTGGGCGCGCTCACCGTACTCACCATCGCCGCCTACGCCATCTTCGCCCGCTACTTCCCGCAAGACAGCCCCGCCCCCATCCTGCTCTGGTTTCTGGTGGCGCAAGTCCTGTTCTGGCTGCGCTGGCTGTTTCGCCTGTCGTCCTGGGGCGCCGCCCTGGAGTACTACCGCAGCCGCAGCCCGAGGGACGAGACCCAATAATCGCGGGGCGAACCCAGCATCTTGCGCCACAAGTTGCAGAACTTGCCGGCGATGTCAGGCATCTCAAGAGGGAATGCGCGCAAGCTGCTCACGTTGCCGCGCAGGGTTCGTCCAATGTTTCGACGAGCGGTCCGCTTCCAATCCAGGGAACTTCGCGATGGCGGACTGCGTAAGGAACAAGGACGCAGTGCTTTCTGATTTGGAGGAGAGAAACGGCAGCAGAAGCAGGATGGGGTTAAACGGACGGTCGCGCTGACGGTTTGGCGGCCTGCGCGATGACGTCCCAGGGAGCTGCGGCACGGCCCTCGCGGGCCGGCGCTTCTCGTTTAACCCCGCCCTAATTGTAGGAGAAGTTACGCCAAAAGCAACCCCGAACCGCGCAAGCTCACGCCGTTTCTGCGGCGGGAACGTGGAAATTGCCGGGTAGGGCAAACCGGACAGGAGGTCCGATCATGAAACTTTCCATGGTTCGAGTGCTGGCGGTGATGATCGCCCTGACGCTCTCGCTCAGCGCGGCCGCCGACGGCGGCAAGACAACCATCAAGCTGTTCCAGGGCGTCTCGCTCAACGGCAAGACCCTGCCCGCCGGCGAGTACAAAGTGAAGTGGCAGCGGCACAGCGCGGAGGCCGACGTCACCTTCTCCCAGGGCAAGCAGGAAATCACCACGGTGCGCGGCAAGTTTGTGGAACGCGAGCAGCCTTCGCGCTACACCGCGGTGGTCACCAGGACCAACGGCGACGGCACCGAAACCATCACCGAGCTGCGCTTTGAAGGCAAGAAGGAGGTCTTGGTTCTCAACCAGTAAAGCCTGCTTCACGCAACGTTGGTCCCTCGCTGATGAACGGAAGGGGAAGCGGAAATCGCTTCCCCATTTTTTATCCTCCGCAACGTCCCCGCCGCGCCTGTAAACTTTTCCCAGTGTCCACCGACCCACAGCTCGGGCTGCTGTTTCCGGCGGCGCGCCGCATCTGGACGGTTCGCAGCTTGGCGGGCGCATTGCGCGCTTCCCTGGAGCAGGAGTACGGCGACCTGTGGGTGGAAGGAGAAATTTCCAACTTCCGCGCCGCCGATTCCGGGCACCTCTACTTCACGCTCAAGGACGGCGACGCGCAACTGCGGGTGGTGATGTTCCGCATGCAGGCGCGCCTGCTGCGCTTCCAGCCCGCCGACGGCGCGGCCATCGTTGTGCGCGGGCGCGTCACCGTGTACGAGCAGCGCGGCGACCTGCAACTGGTGGCGGAACACCTGGAGCCCAAGGGCGCGGGCGCGCTGCTCATCGCTTTTGAACAGCTCAAGGCAAGGCTGGCGGCGGAAGGCCTGTTCGACGCTGCGCGCAAGCGCCCCCTCCCGCGGCTGCCGCGGCGCATTGGAGTGGTGACGTCGCCGCGCGGCGCCGCCCTGCAGGACATCCTCAACATCCTCCGCCGGCGGCACGAGTCGGTGGGCATCCTGATTTTTCCCGCGCAGGTGCAGGGCGAAGCTGCGCCCGCGGAGGTCGGCGCCGGCGTCGAGTATTTCAGCCGCGAGGGCAACGTGGACGTGATCATCGTGGCCCGCGGCGGCGGCTCCGCCGAAGACCTGGCCGCGTTCAATCACGAAGGCCTGGCGCGGGTGATGGCCGCTTCGCGGGTCCCGGTGATCAGCGCGGTGGGCCACGAAACCGATTTCACCATCGCCGACTTCGTCGCCGACCTGCGCGCGCCCACGCCTTCGGCTGCCGCCGAGCTGGTGATCCAGTCGAAGCACGAGGTGGCGCAGGCGGTGCTCCGCGGAGCGGAGCGCCTGGCGCGCGCCGCCCGCTACCGCCTGCTGATGGCGCGCCAGCGGCTCACCGAACTGGCACAGCACGCTTCCTTCGCGCGCTTGCGCGAGGGGCTGGGCCGGCGCCAGCAGCGCGTGGACGACTTCCTGTACCGGCTCAGCGCCGCGCAGGGACAGCACTTCGAGCGCCAGCGCCGCCGTCTCGACGTGGCTGCCACCCGCCTGCGCCACTTCGACCTGCGGGGAAGGTTTGCCGGGATGCGGCGCGAACTTCAGGCCGCCGTGGCCGCGCTGGCCGGCGCGACCCGCACCCGATTGCGGGAGCGCAGCGCGCGTCTCGAGCGCATCAACGCCCACCTCGAGGAACTTTCC
>CAZXVY010000032.1:0-11538 GCA_964644115.1 uncultured Terriglobales bacterium | reverse complement strand
ATCCTCGACCGCGGCTATGCCCTGGTGTTCGACGCTGCCGGAAACCTGCTGAAGGATGCCGCGCTGCTCCGCGTGGGCGATGAAATCAGCGCGCGACTGGCGAGGGGAACGGTGAGTGCGACGGTCAGGCGAAAAGGCTAGCATTTCACATTCCGAGTGAGCGCGACCGTGCCCGCGCAGCCGGAGAGGGAGCGCGAGTCGAGGAAGCCCTACCCTAGACATTTCGTTGGCGCGAGGGATCCCTCGACTCGCCCTCGGTCGCTTCGCTCCCTCCGCCTCGCTCGGGATGAAGAACTACGTCAGGATCTTCAGCGCCACTGCCGCCTTGCGCTCGGTGAGGATGCGTTCCACGATGGCGTCGGGCGCGTCCTCGGGCACGAAATGCGATGCCTGTTCCAGGAACACCGGCTCGCGCGCGTTCTTCAGACGGTCGCGCAACAGATAGGCATACAGGCCGCTGAATACCGGGTCACGTTTGCCCCAGAGGATGTCTGCGGGCGCCGTGATCTTTGCCAGGCCGGCTTCGATGGCGCGCATGGTTTGCCAGGCGGCGTCGCCTTTGCGCCGCGGGATCATGCGCGGAAAAGCGAGGACGCCGGCGCGCGACCCGGCATCGGGAAAGGGAAAGCGGTAGGCGCCGAACTCGCGCGGCGTGAGCTTGCGCTGTACCGCCATGCGCAGAGCCAGTTCCACGAACAAGTTCAGGCGCTGGACGGTGAAAGGCCCCATCACTCCGCGCGCAAGGCGCAGTCCCCAATGCAGGTCCGGCGGATCGGAGGAATGGGGCACGGACGCCCAGGTATTCAGCAACACCAGGCGCGCGATGTTGTCGGGATGCGCCACGGCGTACCCCAGTCCAATGGGCCCGCCCCAGTCGTGCAGCACCAGCGTGACCTTCTTCAACTCCAGGGACTCGACCAGCGCGGTGAAGTTCGAGATGTGGCGCTCCAGGGTGTACCAGGCAGGATCGGCCGGCTTGTCAGAGAGCCCGAAGCCGATGTGGTCGGGCGCGATCACGCGGTAGCGCGCCGCCAGCTTGGGGATCATGCTGCGATACAGGAACGACCACGTGGGATTGCCGTGCAGCAGCACGATGGGAGGCGCGTCGGGCGCGCCTTCGTCCACGTAGCTCATGCGCCCGCCCTCCACCGGGACGCCCGCGGTGCGGAAGGGATACATCTCGAGCAGCCAGGCGGGAAGCGGTGGAGTCTCGGCGATGCCGGATGCCGCTGCTACCGGGCTGGCTTGCGCCGTCATGTTGAATTTCTGATTCTACCTGACGGCGCGCGCCCGCCGGCCGGTTGCATTCCGGCAGTACAATAGAAACGCGGGGCTTCCACCACCAGCAGAAGCAACCAAAGGGCAAATGGGATGACGCAGATTCTGGAGCGGCTGTCCGACGTGTCGCTGCTCGCCGTCCTGGACATCCTGGTCGTGGCCTTGCTGCTCTACGCCTTCCTGATGGTGGTGAAGGGCACGGGCGGCTACGAGGTGGTGGGCGGCGCGGCGGTGCTGGTGCTGGCGTTTTACGCCGCCCGCCTGCTGAACCTGACCACGGTGAACTGGCTGTTCTCCACGCTGCTGCCCTACGCCGTGATCGCGCTCATCGTGGTGTTTCAGGCGGAGATCCGGCAGGCGATGGGCCGGCTGGGCCGCGTCTTCGCCTTTGCCCGCGGCCAACAGGCCGCCGCCAGTGATTCCTATGACGACATCGTGCTGGCGGTGAACTTGTTCGCGCAGAACCAGACCGGAGCGCTGGTGGTGATCGAGCGGGAAACCGGACTGCGCACCTACATCGAAAGCGGCGTCCCGCTCGACGCCCGCCTGGGCTATGACCTGCTGGTGAGCGTGTTCCGCCCGGGCTCGCCGCTGCATGACGGCGCCGTGATCGTGCAGAAGGAACGTATCGCCGCCGCCGCCTGCTTCCTGCCGCTGAGCATGACCCCGGTGATCTCGCCGCAACTGGGCACGCGCCACCGCGCCGCCATGGGCATCACCGAAGATACCGACGCCATTGCCATCGCGGTCTCCGAGGAGAGCGGCGCCATCAGCCTGTGCGTGGCCGGCAAGATCGAACGCGACGTCACCGTCGAGTATCTGCGGGAGCGCCTGGGCCTGTTGCTGCACCGCTACCTGCCGCCCGCGGCCCTCCCCACTCCCTTCGCGGCGCCGTCGGATGCCGCGCCTGCGCGCAGCATGAAGCCGGAAGTGGAGCCCTAGCCCGTGGACTTCCTGCACCGTTACCTGCTGCACAATCTCGCGCTCAAGCTCGTCGCCCTGGCGCTGGCCGTGCTGCTGTGGCTCGCCGTCGGACGCAATCCCGCCGCGCGCAACCATCCTGCTCCCGTTCCGGCGGGGGCTTCCAGGTGAGCTGAACCCACGACATGCGCAAGCTCTTCGGAACGGACGGCATCCGCGGTGTGGCCGGCGATTTTCCGCTGGACGCCGACACCGTGGTTGCCATCGGCCGGGCGCTCGGCCATCACCTGGCGGCCAACGGCACCCCGCTGCGCGTGGTGATCGGCCAGGACACGCGCGAGTCCAGCGCCTGGATCGCCGACGCCGTCTCCGCCGGCCTGGCCTCGGTGGGAGTCGCCGTGGAAAGTGCGGGAGTGTGCACCACGCCGGCCGTCGCCTACCTGGCGCGCGCCAGGAAGTTTTCCGCAGGAGTTGTGATTTCCGCTTCGCACAATCCCTGGACCGACAACGGCATCAAGGTCTTCGCCGCCGGTGGCTACAAGCTGCCGGATGAAATCGAACTCGAGATCGAGCGCGAAATCTTTGCCCAGCTCGAAGGGCCGCGCGGCTCAGGCCCGGCCGAGGGCGGCCGGGCTACACAAGCCAGCCAGCCCGGCGACGCCGCTTTGCGTGGCGCCTACGTCGAGTGGCTCGCGGGCAGCGTAAAAACCGAGTCGCTGCGCAGCCTGAAGCTGGTGGTGGATTGCGCCCATGGCGCCGCCAGTGCGCTGGCGCCCGAAGTCTTCCGAGCTTGCGGTCTTTCCGCCAGCTTCCTGCACAACTCGCCCGACGGGCAGAACATCAACGACCACTGTGGCGCCCTGCATCCAGAGATGGTGGTGAAAGCGGTGGCCGAGTCGGGCGCCGACCTGGGCATCACCTTCGACGGCGACGCCGACCGCGCCCTGTTTGCCGACGCGGGCGGCAAAGTGGTGAACGGCGACGGCATCCTCTTTCTCGCCGCGCTCGACCTCAAGGCGCGCGATGCCCTGCCCGGCGACCTGGTCGTCGCCACCACCATGTCCAACCTGGGCCTGGAGTCGGCGCTGCGCCGCAGCGGCATCGGCATGCTGCGCGCGCCCGTGGGCGACAAGTACGTGCTCGAGGAAATGCAGAAGACGGGCGCTGCCCTGGGCGGCGAGCAGTCCGGCCACATCATCTTCGCGGACAGGTTCTCCGGCGGGGCCACCACCGGCGACGGCCTGCTCACCGCGCTGCGCGTGCTCGACATAGTGGCCCGCAGCGGCAAAACGCTTGCCGAACTGGTGGGCGGCCTCGAAGTCTTCCCGCAGATCATCAAGAACGTGCGCGTGCGCGAGAAGAAGCCGCTGAACGAAGTTCCTGAAATCGCAAGCGCCATCGCCGAGGGCGAGAGCCGCCTAAGCATCCGCGGCCGCATCGTGGTGCGCTACTCCGGCACCGAGCCCCTGGCGCGCGTGATGGTGGAAGCCGCGTCGGAAGAAGAAATGCGCTCCACGGCCGACACCATCGTCGCAGCGATTCAGAAGGCGCTGGGAGCGTAGAGAAGGCAAAATGCAAAATGCAAAATGTAAAACTAGAAGGGCGCAAGGTAATAGGTGCAGCACGCTGCGAACGGGTGCGCTTTTACATTTTTCATTTTGAATTTGCAATTGTTACTTCAGGTCCCTCCAGTTCCTACCCACGCCCACGTCCACCACCAGCGGCACCAGCAGGCGGTGCGCGTTTTCCATCTTGTCTTTCACTAGAGCCTGCACGCTCTCCACTTCCTCCTCCGGTGCCTCGAACACCAGCTCGTCGTGTACTTGCAGGGTCATGCGGGTGCGCAAGCCGCGAGCCAGCAGCTCGGCGTCAATGCGGATCATGGCCAGCTTGATCAGGTCGGCGGCCGTGCCCTGGAGCGGGGTGTTCACCGCGGTGCGCTCGGCAAAGCCGCGCTGGTTGGGGTTCTTGCTGTTGATGTCGGGGATGGGCCGCACACGGCCGAAGAGCGTGCGCACCCGCTGCTCGCGGCGCGTGTCTTCAAGTGTGCGATCAATGAAGCGGCGCACGCCCTGGTATTTCTCGAAGTAGCCGTCTATGAACTTGCGCGCCTCGCGCGTCTCGATGCCCAGTTGCTGCGCCAGGCCGAAGGGCGAGAGCCCGTACACGATGCCGAAGTTCACTGCCTTGGCGCGGCGGCGATGTTCAGCGTCAATGGCCAGAGGCGGCACGCCGAATACTTCGGCGGCGGTGAGCCGGTGGATGTCGTCGCCGCGACGGAAGGCTTCGAGCAGCAGCGGGTCTTGGGAAAAATGCGCCAGCAGGCGCAGCTCGATCTGCGAATAGTCGGCGGCCAGCAGCAGGTGGCCGGGCTCGGCGATGAAGGCGGCGCGGATCTCGCGCCCCAACTCCGTGCGGATGGGAATGTTCTGCAGGTTGGGATTGGTGGACGAGAGCCGCCCAGTGGAAGTTCCCGCCTGGTTGAAGGTGGTGTGCAGGCGGCCGGTGCGCGCGTCCACCATGGCGGGCAGCGCGTCCACGTAGGTGGACTTCAGCTTCGAGAGCTGCCGGTACTCGAGCACCAGGCGCGGGACTTCGTTGCGCTCGGCCAGCTCTTCGAGCACGTCCACGGCGGTGGAAACCGTCTTGCCCTTGCCGTAGGCCACGGGCTTGGGCAGATTCAGCCGGTTGAAGAGCACGTCCCCGAGCTGCTTCGGGGAATTGATGTTGAACTCCGTGCCCGCCAGTTCGTAAATTTTGCGGGCAACGGCCTGGGACTCGTTTTCCAGACGCGACGACATCGCGCGGAGCACGCCGGCGTCGATCTTTACGCCCGCCGCTTCCATGCGCGCCAACACCGGCGCCAGCGGCAGGTCGAGGTCGCGATAGACGGACATCAACCCGTCTTCCTCCACCTGGCGCCGCAGGATCGGCGCCAGGCGCGCCGTGACCTCGGCGGCTTCCGCCAGGTCGCCGGATAGCTTCACGCTGAAGCGGCGCAGGGCCGCGTCGGCCAGGCTGTGGCGCGCCGTGGTGGGGTCGAGCAGGTAGGAGTAAAGCAGGGTGTCGTCACGCACGCCGGCGATGGTCGCGCCGTGTTTGCCGAGCGCGTGCGACGCGGCCTTGGCGTCGTGCACCGCCTTGGGCAGCGCCGCGTCGGCCAGTGCCGCCTTCAGACGCTCGCCCGCTGGACCGCCATCGAGATCCACCAAAAGCACTTCACCCGCCGCGGCACAGACGGCAACATCCTCTCCCGCCCGGTGCTGTACAAGATCAAAGAACGCGGGCGAGGCGGCGGCGAGCAGCGGCGCTTGCTCTTCCTCCTCCTTGTCTTCCTTTTCAGATTCGATGGGAGCGGCGAGAGCGACGGCCAGTACCTCATCCTTCGCCTGCGCAATCACCGCCTCGACGTCGGCGGCCGATTCGGCGCGGCGAATTCCGATCTTTCCTGGGGCCGCCGTGGGCAGCAGTTCCTTGAGCAGGCTGGTGAACCCAAGCTCGGAGAAGAGCGCGCGGCAGGCCTCGGCATCGGGCGGCTTAACAGCCAGGGCGTCCAGATCGAGTTCCACCGGTACGTTGCGGTCCAGGGTGGCCAGTTGCTTGCTCAGCAGCACGGCCTCGCGATTGTTGAGCAGCGACTCGCGGTAGGTTTTTTTCTCCACCTCTGCCGCACGCTCCAGCGCCTGCTCCGCCGAGCCGAAGCGCCGGATCAGCTCCACCGAGCCTTTGTCGCCGATGCCGGGCGCGCCCGGGATGTTGTCCACCGCGTCGCCGCGCAGCGCCATCACGTCCACCACCTTTTCCGGCGGCACGCCCAGCACTTCCTCCACTTTCGCCGGGTCGAGCAGCAGGTTGTCCTTGGGCGGGTTCAGCACCCAGATGTTTTCGCCCACCAGTTGCAGCATGTCCTTGTCGTTGGAGACCACGTACACGGGATGCGCCAGCTCGGCCGCCTTGCGGGCCAGCGTGCCCAGCACGTCGTCGGCTTCGTAGCCGGGTTGCTCCACGATGGGAATGCGGTACGCCGCCAGCGCCCGCCGGATGTAGGGGATCTGCTGCACCAGGTCGGGCGGAGTCTCCGCGCGCGTGGCCTTGTAACCGTGGTACGCGGTCTCCTGAAAGGTCTGCGTCTTGAGGTCGAACTTGCGCACCGTGGTGAGCGCCGCCGCCTGCGCGTCGCGAAACGTGGGCCCCGCCGGATCGAACACCGCGGCCACGTACTCCGGAGAAAAGTCGGCCAGCAGCTTGCGCAGCATGTTGACGAATACGTAGGTGGCGGCCGTGGGCACGCCCGCGCGCGTGGACATGGACCGCTGCCGCGCCATGGCGTGATAGGCGCGGAAGATGTACGACATCGCGTCAATCAGGAAGACGCGGCCTTTGGCGGGATCAGTCATGGGATTGAATCATTGAATCAGTGAGTCATTGAATCATTGGATCGCGAGCTCCAGCAGAGTCTAGCAGTACGATGGCGATGCCGTTTTTCAATGATTCAATGATTCAATCGCTCAATGATTCAATCGTTCACTGACTCAATCGAGCAACATGCAGTCTCCGTAGGAATAGAACCGGTAGCGCTGTTCCACGGCGTGCGCATAAGCGCGCAGCACGTTGTCGCGCCCGGCGAAGGCGCACACCAGCATCAGCAGCGTGGAGCGGGGCAGGTGGAAGTTGGTGAGCACGGCGTCCACCGCGCGAAACCGGAATCCGGGGTAAATGAAGAGGTCCGCCTCGCCTTTGCCCGCCAGGATGCGTCCCTGTGGGTCGCGGGCCGCGCAGTATTCCAGCGTGCGCACCGCGGTGGTGCCCACCGCCACGATGCGGCGGCGGGCGGCGCGTGCCTGCTCCAGGCTGTCCGCCGCCTGGGCTGAAACCCGAAACGTTTCGCCGTGCAGCTTGTGATCTTCGACGCGCTGGGCATGCACCGGCTGGAAGGTTCCCAGGCCCACGTGCAGGGTGATCTCCGCGGTCTCGATGCCGAGATCCCGCAATCTCGCCAGAATTTCCGAGGTGAAGTGCAGCCCGGCAGTGGGCGCGGCCACGGAGCCGCGCTCGCGCGCATACACCGTTTGATAGCGCTCGCGGTCGGTCACGCCGTCGGGGCGGTCAATGTAGGGCGGCAGGGGGACGTGGCCGATCTTTTCCACGGCGCCGAAAAAGTCGGCCACCCGCGAGAAGCGCAGCCGGCGCTCGCCCCACGACCCGCGGCTGATGACTTCGGCTTCCAGTTCTCCGTGCTCGCCCAGAAACAGCCGCTCGCCCACGCCGATCTTGCGCCCGGGATGGACCAGCGCGTCCCATTCGCGGCCGGCGTCGTCGAGCGGTTTGGTGAGAAGCACCTCGACGCGCCCGCTCAGAAATTCCCCGGCGGCCGGGTTGCTCGGGCTCACCGCTTGCGCCCGCGCGCCGCTGCGGCGCCCGAACAACCGCGCCGGAAAGACTTTGGTGTTGTTGAACACCACCAGGTCGTCCGCTCGCAGCAGTTCCGGGAGTTCGCGGAAGTTGCGGTCTTCGAAGACGCCGCTTCTGCGGTCGAGGCGCAGCAGGCGCGACGCCGCCCGGTCCGCCAGCGGCTCCTGGGCGATCAGGTTCTCGGGAAGGGAATAGTCGAAGTCGGAGACGAGCACCCGGCGATTATAGGTTTCGCAGCCTTCTCCGTTGCCTCCCCTTGCGGCGGGCTGCTAGGATACGCGAGCCGAGTCCATCCGTGTTACTACTGATGTAGTAAATGAGCAGCGAGCGCCGCCACCGCGAAGACATTTGCCGTTTCGGACGCATGGCCCACCAGCGCGGCTACGTGGCCGCCACCGACGGCAACCTCTCCGTCCGTCTCGACCACGACACCGTGCTCTGCACCCCCACCGCCATGAGCAAGGGCATGATGGAGCCCGAGGACCTGGTGGTGGTGAACCTGGCAGGGAAGAAGGTGACGGGCCACCGCAATGTCTCCAGCGAAATCGCCATGCACCTGCTCATTTACCGCCTGCGGCAGGACGTAAGAGGCATCGTGCACGCGCATCCGCCCACGGCCACCGGCTACGCCGCCGCCGGCCTGCCGCTGAACCAGGCGCTGATTTCCGAGATCGTGCTGGCGCTGGGGTGCATTCCGATTGCCAAGTACGGAACGCCGGGAACGCCCGAGCTCACCGAAGCGCTGGAGCCCCTGGTGCCGCAATACGACGCGATTCTGATGGCCAATCACGGGGTAGTGACCTACGGCGAAGACCTGCTGCGCGCCTATATGAAGATGGAAACCGTGGAGCACTTTGCGCGCATCGCCATGGTCACGCATCTGCTGGGCGGTGCGCAGTTACTGAGCCGGGAGGACGTGAGCAAGCTGATGGTGGTGCGGGAGAAATACGAAGGCACCACCACGGCTGCGCCCATGGCGCCGGGTTGTCCGGTGACCGCGGGGGAGGCTCCGGATCCGGCCGGGCCCGGAGCATCCGGGCCGGCGGCGGGCGACCGCGTCACCGTTACCCGCGAGGAGCTGGCCGCGATTGTCGAAGACGCCATGCGCCAGGGGAAGCGGCGCTGGTGAAAAAGTACAGTGGCCAGTGGCTAGTGACCAGTGGTCAGGTACAATGGCGGCCTCAAACGGCGGAAGCAGACGCTGATCGTCATGAGATAGCCGCGAATTCGGTTTTTCTGGCAACTGGCAACTGGCCACTGGCAACTGATTTGGAGGAGCGATGGGCGAAGCACTGGGAATGATCGAGACGCGCGGGCTGGTGGCCCTGATTGAGGCCTCCGACGCAATGGTGAAGGCCGCCAAAGTATCGCTGGTGGGCTGGGAGAAGATCGGCTCCGGCTACGTCACCGCCATCGTGCGCGGCGACGTGGCGGCGGTGAAGGCGGCCACGGACGCGGGCGCGGCTGCGGCCCGCCGGGTGGGCGAGCTGATCGCGGTGCACGTGATCCCACGGCCGCACGGGAGCCTCGAGGACGTGTTCGCCATTGGCCGCGCCGGCGCCAAGAACACGGCGGCGTAGTCCATGATCCTGGCGCGCGTAGTCGGCACGGTGGTGGCCACCCGCAAGGACGACCGCCTGGAAGGGCGCACGCTTCTGCTCTGCCGCCCGGTGACGCCCGCGGGCGAAGCGGAGGGCGCGCACATCGTATCCGTGGACACCGTGGGCGCCGGTTTCCACGAGACCGTGCTGCTGGTGGGCGGCTCCTCGGCGCGCATGGCCGCCGGTCTGCGCGATTCCCCGGTGGACAGCGCCATCGTGGGCATCGTGGACGAGGTGCGCACCGACGCCCAAGACAAAGCCGAAGCCAAAGCCGAAGCTGAGTCCGCCGAGCGCCGCCTGGCCACCGCCGGACCTTCCAAAGGTAAACGCGCATGATGCTGGCGCGCGTGATCGGTCGGGTCGTGGCCACGGCCAAGCATCCCGCCCTGGAAGGCCGCAAACTCCTCTTGCTGCAACCCGTCACCCGCGAAGGCGCGGCGCGCGGACGCCCCCTGGTCGCGGTGGACGCTATCGGCGCCGGCTTCGAGGAAACCGTCTACTGGTGCCGCGGGCGCGAAGCCTCGCTGGCCTTCGGTTCGGGAGTTCTCGCCGACGCGGCCGTGGTCGGCATTGTGGATCCGGTGGCCAGCCCTGCGGCTCGCTCCGGCGGCGCTGCGGATTCCGCCGCCGCCAGAACCAGGCCGGGGGCGGCCGCGGCGTCTTCTGCCGGGCGCCGCGCACATCGCAAGCCTGCAGCGGGCAAGCCTGCACATCGCAAGCCATGATCCTGGGGCGCGTTGTCGGCGAAGTGGTGGCCTCGCAGAAGCATCCGTCCCACCAGGGGCGCAAGCTGCTGCTGGTGCAGCCCGTCAATCCAGACGATTCGGCGCGCGGCGAAACCGTGCTGGCCATCGACGCCGTGGACGCCGGCGTGGGTGATCGCGTGCTGGTGGTGCAGGAAGGTTACGCGGCCATGAGTGCTGCGGGCCGCCTCAACGCGCCCATTGATATGACCATCGTGGGAGTGGTGGACGCCGTGGAGCTGCTGTAACGCCACACGGGCCGATTTCGCCTCACCTTTGTCGATCTGGGCCGTCTGTTTCCACAACCGTTTCGCCATTTCCGGAGGAGTCCCATGTTCATCCCTCGCAGAGCAGCACTCATAGTGTCGGTCTTGGTTTGCGGCCTTCCGATGGTGGCTGCTGAAACCAAAGCCGCGGGAGAAACGAGCGGCTTCATCCCTACGCACGATGGCTCGCGACTCTTCTACCGCAAGCTGGGCGGCGGTCCGCAGACGGTGATCGTTCCCGGCGGCTTCCTGTTTGGCAACGCGTTCGACCATCTGGCGGGCAAGCAGCGCACCGTGATCTTCTACGACATGCGCGACCGCGGCGCTTCCGACCGCATCGAGGACGCGTCGCTGATTACGATGGAAAACGACGTCCGCGACCTTGAGACCGTACGCAGCCATTTTGGGGTGAAGAAGTTCGTGCCCGTCGGTTACTCCTATTTGGGTTTCATGGTGGTGCTCTATGCCAAGGACCATCCGCAGCACGTGGAGCGCATCGTGCAACTTGGCCCGGTGCCGCGGCAGTGGGACACCAAGTTTCCCGACCACCTCATGAACCGTGACCTGGCGCAGATCATTCCCGACGAAGTCCGGAATCCTCTGGAGCAATTGAAGAAGCAGGGTTACGACAAATCGCATCCCAAGGAGTACTGCGAGAAGCGCCATCAGGTGCTGCGCGTGATGCTGGTGGGCGATCCGAAGAATGTGGACAAGATCCCCAACTATTGTCACTTGCCCAACGAATGGCCGGTGAACTTCGACCGTCACATGCAGGCGCACTTTGTGGGCTCGGTGCAAAAGCTCAAGGTTACGAAGGAAGAAATGCAGAAGGTAAGGGTGCCGGTGCTCACCATCCACGGCACCAAGGACCGCAACGCCGCCTACGGCGCGGGCCGCGAGTGGGCGCTGACGCTGCCCGACTGCCGTTTGATCACCGTGAAGGGCGCGGCGCACCAATCGTGGGCGGATGAGCCGGATCTGGTGCTGGGCTCCGTCGAGACGTTCCTCAAAGGGGAGTGGCCGAAAGAGGCGGAGAAGATTGCTTCGCTCGAGTAAAACCACGCAGGGCTGGAGTGAAACCAACAGGCGCTTCTTGCCTCGATCCGGCGCGCTGCGCGCAGGGGTGGGGCACCCGGCCAAGGAATAAGAGGTAGGAGGGGGGAGGTAGGAAGCAGGAAGACCTCGGGGTGGCGCCGGGATACACTTGATCTCATCGAAGCCCCATGAGCCCTAGCGTTTACATCATTGCGGGACCCAACGGAGCCGGCAAGACCACGTTCGCGCAGGAATTTCTTCCGAAGTATGCGGACTGCAGCA
>CAZXVY010000031.1:0-14525 GCA_964644115.1 uncultured Terriglobales bacterium | reverse complement strand
GGCCGCGCTGGCGCCCGAAGATCCCGCCGTCCGCCAAGCGCTGGAGGAGGCGCTGGCCGCGGAGGCGAGCAAGAAAGCAGGAAGCCAGAAATAGCCGGTCGCTTTTACTTTGGCCTTGTTTCGACGATGCCCTTGCCTTCGCGCACGCGGTAGAACCTCCCGGAAGCTACGTTCTCCAGCACGTCCACCACGCCGCTGGGCCACGCAATCTCGATGCGATCGGCGCGCTCGGCCGTACCCAGTCCGATGTGAATGCGGTGGTCGCTGGAGGAGAGGTAACTCCCCCCTCCGGCCAGGTAGCGCGTCAGTGTCCGCCCGGCGACCGTTGCCTGCACGCGCGTCCCGATGGCATCGCGCGGGCTCTTCACCCCTTCCAGCGCGAGCGAGATCCAGCCGCCGCGATTTCCGCCGTCGTTGCGCAGCAACTGGGGAGCGCCACCCAGATTGAGCACCAGCACGTCCACGTCGCCGTCGTTGTCGTAGTCGCCGAAGGCCGCGCCGCGGCTCACGCGGGGCGCGGAAAGCGCTGAGCCATGTTTCGCCGAGACTTCGCGCATGCGCCCGCCCAGGTTCTCGAACAGCAGCTTGGGTTGGGGATAGCGGCTCCCCGGACGCAGCAGCGCCACATTGTCCACCACGTGGCCGTTCACCACCAGCACGTCGAGGTCGCCGTCATTTTCCATGTCAAACCACTCCGTGCCCCATCCCACGAAGGGAAGGCTGGGTGCGCCGAAGCCAGTGGCGTAGGCCACATCCACGAACAGGCTGCCGGTGTTGCGATAGAGATTGTTGTACTCGTGGTCGAGATTGGTCACGATGAGGTCGAGGCGGCCATCGCCGTCAAAGTCGCCGGCCGCCGTGCCCATACCCGCCTGGGGCCGGCCGCCCTCGTCGTAGGCCACGCCCGCGCGTACACCGTTTTCTTCAAACGTGCCGTCGCCGCGGTTGCGAAACAGGAAATTGCGCACGGAATCGTTGGCTACGTAGAGGTCAATCCAGCCGTCCTGGTCGAGGTCCGCAGCCACCACCCCCAGGCCCTTGCCCACGTGCCCGGCGATGCCGCTGGCCTGGCTGACATCCGCGAAAGTGCCGTCTCCGTTGTTGCGATAGAGCAGGTTGGTGAGACCGTCGTAGACGTCGGGATGGCAGTAGCCTCGAATCTTGCGGAAGCTGTCGCCGCAAATGCGGTTGCGCGAGTAGTCGAAGTCCACGTAGCGCGCCACGAACAGGTCCAGATCGCCGTCGCGATCGTAATCAAGGAAGGCAGCGCTGGAGCTCCACATTCCCCCGGCCACGCCGGCGCGCTCGGTGACCTCCTCGAAGGCGCCGTCGCCGCGATTGCGGTAGAGCGCGTTGCGCGTGAACGCGGTAACGAACAGGTCGGTGTGGCCGTCGCCGTCGTAATCGGCGGCGGCCGCGCCCATCCCGTAATGGCCGTTGCCGCCCACGCCCGCCTCCGCGGTTGTCTCCCGGAACCGGCCGTTCCCCAGATTGCGGTACAAGGCGTGCCGCACCGGTCCGGGCGCCGGATATCCGGGAACGGCGCCCCCGTTGACCAGAAAAATGTCCAGCCATCCATCGCCGTCGTAGTCCAGGAAGGCCGCGCCCGAGCCCATGGTTTCGATCACGTACTTCTCAGGCGAGGCGCCGCTGTAATGGCGAAAACGGAGCCCGGCGGATTTCACCACGTCCACAAACCGGATGCGCGAGGCGGAAGCTGCCGGCCCGGGAGTCTTCTTGCCCTGCGGCGAAGCGGCCTGTCCCGCCGCCAGAGGGAAGAGCAGTAGGAAAAACGCAGCGATTGTAGCCGTGCGTGGAACTGAAGCCGCGGAGTTCAAACCTGTGGCTGCCATCCAAGTCACGCGACCTTACCACAGGAAGCACAGGGTCGAAAGCTTCTCCCAGCGGCGCGAAGGCGGCCCTGGCGCGCGGCTTCTGTATAATTCCGTTTTCGGCAGCGGCCACTTTTCGGGTTTGAGGAGAGAGCTTTGGCACAGGCAGAGATCGGCATCATCGGTGGCAGCGGTCTATACGGATTTCCCGGGCTGGCGGACGCGCGCGAAGAGAAGCTAACCACCCCCTTCGGGGAGCCCTCCGACGCCTACACCCTGGGAACGTTGGAGGGGCGCAAGGTAGCTTTTCTGGCGCGGCACGGACGCGGGCACCGCATCCTGCCCTCGGAGATCAATTACCGCGCCAACATCTGGGGCTTCAAGATGCTGGGCGTGGAACGGCTGATCTCGGTCTCCGCCGTGGGTTCGCTCAAGGAAGAACACAAGCCCACCGACTTCGTCCTGCCCGATCAATTCATCGACAAGACTCACCGGCGGATCACCACCTTTTTCGGCGAGGGCTGCGTGGTCCACGTCTCCTTCGGCGACCCAGTCTGCGGGGAAACGGCCGGCGTGGTCGAAGCCGCGTGCCGCAAGGCGGGCGTCACCGTGAAGAAGGGCGGAACCTACGTCAACATGGAAGGCCCGCAGTTCTCCACCAAGGCGGAAGCCAACCTGCACCGCAGTTGGGGCGCCGACGTCATCGGCATGACCAACGTGCCCGAGGCCAAGCTGGCCCGCGAGGCGGAAACCTGCTATGTCACCGTGGCCATGGTGACCGATTACGACTGCTGGCACCCCACCCATGACTCGGTAACCGTGGAGCAAGTGGTCGGCTACCTGACCAAGAACGCGGCGAACGTGCAGAGAGTGGTGCGGGAGAGCATTGCCAGCATGCCGCGCGCCCGCGCCTGCAAGTGCGGTTCGGCGCTGCAACACGCCATCCAGACCGACCGCAGCATGATCCCGGCGGAAACCCGCAAGAAGCTGGGCCTGCTGCTCGACAAGTACCTGGGGAACGGAGCGTAGCCGCCGGCTGCCTTTCGTGTTTCGTCATCGCGATCCAATTTGCGTAGCTCTCCTTGCAGGAGCGGCTTCCGTCCTCGCATTTCTGTACTTCTACGGAAACGACGCCCTCCTGCTTTACGGCGACGCGGTGGCCCACCTCAACATCGCTCGCCGGGTGGTGGATTCGCGCACGCCCGGACCGCTGCAACTGGGCTCCGTGTGGTTGCCGCTGCCGCATTTGCTCATGCTGCCCTTCGTCCTCTGGGATTGGGCTTGGCAAACGGGAGTGGCCGGATCGCTGGTCTCCATGGCCGCGTATGTAGCGGGCGTGGTGGCGGTGTTTCGCCTGGTGCGGAGATGGGCCTCGCGCCCGGCCGCGTGGTTCGCAGCCGCACTCTACGGCGCCAATCCCAACCTCCTTTACCTGCAGGCGACCGCCATGACCGAGGCGCTCTACCTGGCTCTGGTCCTCTGGGCAACGGTGTACTTCAGCGAGTTCGTTGTATGTGTCGGGGCCGGAGTGCGCTCCTCCGAGCCGGGGTCCACCGAGCCGGGCAAATTGCTGGAACGCTGCGGCGTCCTGCTCGCCGCCGCCATGCTCACGCGGTATGACGCCTGGTTTGCATCCGCATTCTTCGTCGCCGCGGCCGTCTGGCTGTGCAAGATGCGCCCCCGCGCAGCCGATGTCCACGGCCGCCTGCGCCCGGCGCTGCGCAACTTCCTGCTGATTGTGGCCGCGGCCCCGGCGCTATGGATCGCGTACAACTGGGGCATCTACGGTAATCCGCTGGAATTTGCCGCGGGCCCGCACTCAGCGCGGGCCATCGCCGAGCGCACCGTTAGGCCTGGAGATCCCATGCATCCCGGGCACGGCTCGCCGAAGGTCGCCGCCCTTCACTTCGTCAAGGCGGCGCGGCTCAACCTGGGCGATGGCGACTGGCAAAATGTTCTGCCGCTGATAGCGATCGCCGGCGCGGCGCTTGCCTTGCTGGCGGAGCGGCGCGCTCAGGCCGCGCTCCTGCTCTGGCTTCCCCTGCCGTTTTACACCCTTGTGATCGCCTATGGCAGCGTGCCCATCTTTCTTCCCGTGTGGTGGCCGTTTTCTTTTTACAACGTCCGCTACGGCCTCCAGTTGCTGCCCGCGGTTGCAGTCTTCGCAGCGCTTGCTCTCGAGGGCGCGCTGCGCCTGCAGGCCCCGGTGGTCCGAAGAGCGGCGCTGCTCGCCGGCGTGCTGGCCATCGGCGGCAGCTACGCTTCCGTTTCCTTCTATGGACCCATCTGCCTGCAGGAGGCGCGGGTGAACTCCTACACCCGCATCGCTCTGGAACGAAAACTGGCCGCCGAACTGGCGCGCTTGCCCGCGTCCTCCACTCTGCTGATGCACCTGGGCAGTCACGGCGGCGCGTTGCAACGCGCCGGCATTCCGCTGCGCCGCGTGATCCACGAAGGAAACTATCGCCAGTGGGCATGGGCGCTGGCCTCGCCCGCGCAAGCGGCGGACTACATGATTGCGCTGCAAGGCGACGAGGTGGCGGCAGCCGCGTCCCAGGCAGCCGGAGAACTTGAACGAGTGGCGGTGATCGAGGTTCCCGGCCAGCCGCAGGCAGTGATCTACAGGACGGGTCGGGAAAAATTGCAAATTACAAATTAGAAATACCAATTCCCGCTACAATCCACCACACTCGATCCATGGCTCCGCTCTCCGGCATTCCGTTCGTCAAGGCCAGCGCCTGCGGCAACGACTTCCTGATCATCGAGGGCCTGCGCGCCCCGGCCCGCATTCCCGAGTTCTCCAGCATGATCTGCGACCGGCGCAAGGGTGTGGGCGCGGACGGCGTGGAGTGGCTCTTCCCCGACGAACAGGCTGATGTCCGCGCCCGGTTGTTCAACGCCGACGGTTCGGAAGCGGAAATCTCCGGCAACGGCACGCGCTGTGTGGCCGCTTACCTGGCATCCGAGCGCGACTTGCAGCAGGTGGCGGTGCGCACCGGAGCCGGCATCAGGACTTGCGCGCTCCTGAACCGCAAGGGCACTGAGTTCGAGTTTGAGACTGCCATGGGCGAGCCCCAGGTGGGCGACCAGTTTTCCATCAAGCTGGCCTTCCGCAGTTTGGCCGGCATTCCGGTTTCCATGGGGAACCCGCATTTCGTGGTTTTCGTGGATGAGTTCCTGCCGGGATGGCAGGCGGAAGCGGCCGAAACTGGGCACCATCATGACTTCAAGCATGGGATCAATGTTGAGCTGGTTCGCATTCTAAATAAAAGAGAAATAGAAACGCGCTTCTACGAGCGTGGCGTCGGCGAAACCTCATCTTCCGGCACCGGCTCCTGCGCCGCGGCGGTGGCCGCCATGGTTTCGGGCAGGGCCACTTCGCCGGTGCGCGTGCTGGCGCCCGGAGGAACACAAACCGTGCGCTGGGAGGGCGAAGTCTTTCTCACGGGTCCGGCGCAACTGCTTTGTCGGGGTGAGGTTTTCCGATAGGATACGCGGCGAGGCAAAGAACGATTCCTTGGGCCCGAAAACCACATCCACCAAACTGAACCTGCGCATCAAGCCGCCTGCTTTGCAAATGGGCGACACCGTGGGCATCGTCGCGCCCGCCAGCCCCATCCAGCGCAACCTGCTGGATGCGGGCTGCGTCTCCCTGTGGCGTCTGGGATACAAACCGGTTTTCCTGGATTCCATCGTCGATCAGGACCTCTACTTTGCGGGCACGGTGAAGCGCCGGGCGCGCGAGCTGGAGGAAATGTTCACCCGCGAGGATGTGCGCGCCATCATTTGCGCCCGCGGCGGATACGGCTGCAATTACCTACTGGAGGAGCTCGACCTGGCGAAAATCGCGCGCCATCCCAAGATTTTCGTCGGCTACAGCGACGTCACTACGCTGCTCACCCATCTCACCGACCGCGCCAACTTGGTGACCTTTCACGGCCCCATGGTGACCAAGGACTTCGCCGCTTCCGACGGACTGCACTCGGTTTCGTGGAAAGCGGCCACCAGCGGCAAGGCGAAATGGGAAGTAGCCGCCGTGCCGGGCTCTGGCGTGGTGCCGCTGGTGGAAGGCAAGGCCGAGGGCATCCTCTACGGTGGGTGCTTGTCGCTGCTGGTGGCCTCGCTCAAGACGCCGTACGAAGTCCGCACCACCGACACCATCCTGTTCCTGGAAGACGTGGGCATTAAGCCCTTTCAGGTTGACCGCATGCTGATGCAGCTCAAGATGGCGGGCAAGCTGGCGGGAGTGCGCGGGATCGTATTCGGCGAAATGTTGGACTGCATGCAGCATCCGGAGCAGCCCTACAGCCTGCAGGAAGTGGTGAGCAGAGTTCTGGGCGACCTGAACATTCCGGTGGCCTTCGGGCTGCGCTCCGGTCACGTCACCCAGGGCAACATCACATTGCCCTTCGGGGTGAAGGCGTGCCTGGAAGTCCGGAAGGAAGTCCGGCTCACCATTCTGGAAGCGGCCACGGTGCCGCCGGCCAAGTAATGAGCGGCCAGCGCGTCCACTTGATCGGCGTCTGCGGCACCGCCATGGCCTCGCTGGCGGGCATGCTCCAGCAGCGCGGCTTCGAGGTGACTGGCTCAGACGCCGCCGCCTATGCTCCCATGGCCGATTTTCTCTCCGCCCTGAAGATTCCCTTGGCTCAGCCCTACGCCCAAGCCAACCTCACACCGCGTCCCGACTTCGCCGTAGTGGGCAATGCCATCTCGCGCGGAAATCCGGAGCTGGAGTTCGCGCTGGATCAGCGCATTCCACTGCGTTCGATGCCCCAGACCCTGGCCGAGCACTTTCTGCGCGACCCGGAGCCGGTAGTGGTGGCCGGCACCCACGGCAAGACCACCACCACCTCCATGCTGGCGTGGATATTTCACGTGGCCGGCCGCGAGCCTTCGTTCCTGGTGGGCGGCATCGCCGAGAATTTTTCCTCCAGCTTTGCGTTGGGGAAGGGACCACAGTTCATCGTCGAGGGCGATGAGTACGACTCCGCATTCTTCGACAAGGGTCCCAAGTTCCTGCACTACATGCCGGACGCGGTGATTCTGACTTCCGTGGAGTTCGACCACGCCGATATCTACGCGGACCTGGAAGCCGTGAAGACGGCGTTCCGCCGCCTGGTGAACCTGGTGCCGCGGCGGGGGCGCATCGTGGCCTGGGACGGCGATCCCAACGTAGAAGAATGCCTGGCCCGCGCCTTCTGCTTGGTGGAGCGCTACGGCTTCAGCGTGCGGGCGGAGTGGCGGGTCACCGATCTGCGTTTCGCAGGCGAACGCACCACCTGGCGGCTGCTCCATGGCGGGGAGCCCTGGGCGGAACTGGAATTCTCCCTGGCCGGCGAATACAACGTGCTCAACGCCACGGCCGCGGCGGCCATGGCGGCTGGGTACGGCATCGAGCCAGCCGCGGTGGCCCGCGCGCTGCAGTCCTTTAAGAGCGTGAAGCGCCGCCTGGAAGTGAAGGCGGTAGTGAACGGCGTCACCATCCTCGACGACTTCGCGCACCACCCCACGGCCATCGCCGGGGCGCTCGCGGCGCTGCGCGTCCGCTATCCGGGGGCGCGCTTGTGGGCCATCTTCGAGCCGCGCTCCAACACTCTGCGGCGCAAGATCTTCGAGACCGACCTGGTCCGAAGCCTGTCCCTGGCCGACCAAGTGGTGATTGCCGATATCTTTCGCCCGGAAGCCATTCCCCAGGGCCAGCGGCTTTCGGTGGCGGCGGTGGTGGAGGGAATTGTGCGCGGGGGCAAGGCCGCCCGCACGCTGCCTGACGCCGACGCCATCGTGGCTGCGGTTGTGCCCGAGTTGAAATCCGGCGACGTGGTTGCCATCCTGTCCAACGGCGGCTTCGGAGGCATCTACGAGAAGCTGCCCCGGCGGCTCCAATCCCATTCCGAGGTGGCAGCGCGAGCGTGAGGCCAAGAGTTGCCATCCTGTGGGCGCTGCTGGTGCTCGCCGCCTTGCCCGCGGCCGCGGCGCCCACCGTGGATTACACCCTCTCGCTCGCCCACTCCCGGCAGCACATGCTGCGGGTGAGCGTCCATTTGCCGGGGACGTCGGCGCAGCGCGACTTGCGGCTTCCGGTGTGGAACGCGCTCTACCAGGTCCGCGACTTCGCCCAGTACGTCCTGCGCGTGAGCGCCAAGGACGCCACCGGCAAACCGCTGCCGGTGCGCAAAGTGGACACCACTACCTGGCGCATCAGCAACGCGGAAAGCGGCGCCGAAGTCGAGTACGACCTGCTGGCGGACCAGCCCGGCCCCTTCAGCGCTCACCTCAACGGCACGCACGCCTTCTTCAACCTGGCGCTGGTGCTGATGTACCCGGTGGACGCGCGCGACGCCCCCATGACCGTGACCTTCACCGACCTGCCCCGCGACTGGAAGATCGCCACCGCCCTGCCCGGCATCAAGGGCAACATCTTCACCGCGCGCAACTATGACCGGCTGGTGGACGGCCCGGTCGAAATCGGCGCCTTCGAGGAGACGTCCTTCGAGGAAGGCGGCGCCCGCTACCGCGTGGTGGTGGATGCCAACCGCGCCGACTACGACTTGAACACCATCGCCGCCAGTGTGCGCAAGATCGTTGCCACCGGCGTCTGGTGGATGAACGACCGCCCTTTTACCGAGTACCTTTTCCTCTATCACTTTCCCCACGGCCCGGGCGGCGGCGGCATGGAGCACGCTTACTCCACCGCCATCGACGTCAGCGCCGACTTCCTCAAGGAACGCCCGCTCAACTTTTCCAGCCTGACGGCCCACGAGTTCTTCCACCTGTGGAACGGGAAGCGCATCCGCCCGCAATCGCTCGATCCGGTGGACTACACGCGCGAGAACCCCACCACCGCCCTGTGGTTCGCCGAGGGCGTCACCTCCACGGTTGCCGATCTCATCCTGCTGCGCGCCCGCATGATGAGCGAGAAGGAATACCTGGAGGAGCTCACCAACGAGATCCGCACCCTGGAGCTGCGGCCCGCGCACCTGGTGCAGTCGGTGGAGGAAGCCAGCCTCGACGCCTGGCTGGAAAAATATCCCCAGTACCGCACCCGCGAGCGCAGCATCTCGTACTACAACAAGGGCCGCATCCTGGGTGCGCTGATAGACCTCGAGGTCCGGGAGCGGACCCAGGGCCGCAAGTCGCTGCGCGACGTCTTCCATTGGATGAACGTCAACTACGCCAACCAGGCGAAGCACTATCCCGATTCGGACGGCGTGCGCGCCGCCCTGGAGGCGGTGACGGGTACCGATTTCCGCGCCTTCTTTCGCGACTACGTATCCGGCGTCACCGAGCCTGCCTACAACCAGTTGTTCCGCACCGTGGGCCTGCAACTCGAGCGGCGCAAGGTCACGGTGCTGCATCCGGGATTTACCTCGGTGCGCAACTTCGACACGCCCCCGGTGGTGGTCGCCGTGGACCAGGGCAGCGATGCCGAGCGCGCCGGGCTCGCCGCCGGCGACACCATCCTTACCATCAACGGCAAGCCGGCTGCGGGCGAAGTGGAAGACCATCTGCGCGGGCTCGCCGCCGGTGACTCCGTGCGCCTGCGCGTCACCGGGCGCAAGGGGTCGCGCGAGATCAAGATCCGCGTCACCGGGCGCGACGAAGAGTCCTTCGCCATCGTGGACCTGCCTAGGGTGACGCCCCAGCAGCGCGCCCGCCGCAACGCCTGGCTCAACAGCGAAGCCGAGCCCTAACGCCATGCTGCGCGCGCTGGTGTGGGCCGGCTTCTACTTCCTGATGGCGCCCTTCGTCGCGCTCCTCGGTTTTCCCTGGACGTTCCTCAGCGGCCAGGTGGACTTCCTCTATCGCCTCTGCATGTGGACGGCGTTCACGGGCGTGCGCTTGGCGGGAATCCAGGTGAAGGTCGAGGGCCGGGACCGGCTGGAGCGCGGACGTAACTACATCTTCATGGCCAACCACGTTTCCAACGTGGATCCGCCCATGCTGGCGCCGCTCCTCCCGCCTCCGCGCGCCTCGGTGCTGGTGAAGAAGGAAGTGTTCCGCATTCCCGTGCTGGCGCGCGCCATGCGCATGGGATCGTTGGTGCCGGTGGACCGCCGCAACCGCGAGGCCGCAATTGACAGCTTGCACGCTGCTGGAGAAGTGTTGCGCTCGGGCATCAGCATGATGGTGTTTCCCGAAGGAACCCGCTCGCCCGACGGGCGCCTCCTGCCCTTCAAGAAGGGGCCGTTCTTCCTGGCGATGGAAACCGGCGTGCGCGTCGTGCCTATCTCCATCCTGGGCACCTACGAGATCATGCCCAAGGGCAGCTTCGCCATCCGGGCCGGAACGGCGACGGTGATTTTCCATGACCCACTGGATCCGGCGGCCTTTCCATCGCGGGAAGCGCTGATGGAGGCGGTGCGGCAGAAGATCGCGGCGCCGCTGCCCCAAGAGCAGCGCGCGAAATGACAGAAAGCGGACGATCTCAAGAATCGGCGGTCTTCGCTACTTTCCTTCGCGCAACTGCCGCACCGTCTTGGCCAGTTCCGGCAGCTTGTTGAATACGACCACCGAGCGCAGCCACTGGCGGTTTTCGATCGCGGGATAGCCGCTGACGGTCGAGCCGTCGGCGACGTCGCTGGGAATGCCGCTTTGCGCTGTGGCCACTGCGCCGTCTCCGATGCGGCAGTGTCCGGCCACTCCGACCTGCCCTGCCAGAATGACGTTCTTTCCCACTTCCGTGGATCCCGCCAGGCCCACCTGGGCGCATAACAGCGTGTCGGTCCCGACGCTGGAGCCGTGGCCCACCTGCACCAGGTTGTCCACCTTGGCGCCGCGCGCCACCCGGGTTTCGCCGATGGAGGCGCGGTCTACGCACGCGTTGGCTTGGACTTCTACGTGGTCCTCCAGCACCGCCGGCCCCGACTGCACGATTTTCTGCCAGCGTCCGGCGTCGTCCTTGGCGAAACCGAAACCGTCAGCCCCGATCACCGCGCCGTTCTGCAGGATCACGTTATCGCCCAGCCGGCAATGCTCGCGCACAACCGCATGGGCGTGCGCCAGGAAATTTCTGCCGATGCGCGCGCCGCGGTAAATCACCACGTGCGGCAACAGCACGCAGTCGTCGCCAATCTCGACCTCCTCGGCGATGACCACGTAAGCGCCGATGGAAGCGTTCTTGCCGATGTGCGCCGAGGGATGGACCACGGCGCTGGGATGCACTCCCGGCGTGTAGCGCGGCGGCTGGTAGAACAGCTCGATGGCCCGCGCGAACAACAGGTACGGGTTCTTGCCGCGCAGGGTCGCGGCCTCCAGGGCAGGGAAGTCGTCGGCGACGACCACCGCGGACGCCCGGGTGGTTTTGGCGGCGGCGGCGTACTTGGGATTGGAGACGAATGTGAGCTGGCCGGCCCCGGCTTCTTTGATCCCCGCCACTCCCGTAATCTCGATTTCCGCGTCGCCTTCCAGACGCGCTCCCAGCGTGGTGGCAATCTTTCCCAGTTTCATCGCAGCCTCATCGAGCGCCTGGATGGCGAATTCGGTTCGATTGTACGGGAAATGAAAACCGCGGAGGGCGCCGAGTACGTCTCTAGTCTTGTCATTCCGAGCGGCCTTCAGGCCGCGAGGAATCTGCTGTTCCACTACAAGCCGAGGCCGCGCTGAGGTTGGAAGAAGCAGATTCCTCGCTTCGCTCGGAATGACAACTCCTTAGGAAGTAGGTCTGAATGCGAGGCCCTTCCCGCGTCGAACATTACTTGTTCAGCCGCCGATAGGCATCTGCCAAATGCCAAATGCTAAATGCTAAGTGCTAAGTGCTAAGTGCTAAGTGCCCGACTCCCCAAACAGCCCCACCTGCCGCGCATCGGCGGCGGCGCGGCGGCGGGCCCGTTGTCCTCCGATCACCGCCAGCACCACGAACTCCGTCAGCGCGCTACGGGGCACAAAGATGCGCTGCGTGTTGGAGCGCGTGTCCGGAGGAGTTACCAGGTAGCCTTCAGGGGCCACCTGCATGAGGTCGTTGGGCATCAAGCCTTCCATCACCTCACTGTCGCGGAAGCGCATGCGCACCCACAGCCCTTCCGTGCGCGGACGCGTGGCGAAGGTCTTGCGCGCCGGCAGATTGGGATCGCCGAACTCGCGCACGAAGTACACGCCCTTCACTTCCTCCAATTCCACCGTCACCACCTGGCCGGCCGTGTTCAGCATTTCCACCTTGCCGTCCACGACGAAGGCATCAGGATTCACGAAGCCCGTAACCGAATCCCGGTCGAGCTTGCGCACGATCACCTTCTTGTGGGTCGATCCCATGGCTGCCGGCTTGCCCGCCCCAACAGGATGTGGTGTTGCCTAGGCGGGCCTGCTAATTGTCGCACTTCCGCGGTCAAAAACGCCCCGGCAATCCTGCCAGTAGCCAAACCAATAACCATGTGTTATCCTCAGGTGTTTTCGGTGCCGCCGCTGTAGCGTATAAGTCTTTTGTACACAGTAACTTACACTGGTTTATGACAGTTTACACCCCTTGCGGCGCAGGGCCGGAGCGCTCTGCCCGCCGGTGAGGAGCGCACACACCCAAGCATGGCGGATTACATCTACACCATGGAGACCCGGCTCACGCCGGACCAGCAGCGCGGCGTGCTGCTGTTGCAGGAAGCCGCCCGCGCCCACGAGCTGAATCTCTACCTCACCGGGGGCGCCATCCGCGACATCATCAGCGGGTTCACCATCCGCGATCTGGACTTTACGGTGCAGGGCAGCCCCCTCAAACTGCAAAAGGACCTGGAGCGGGCCGGCGTGGTGATCGAAAACGCGGAGGAGGATCTGCGCGTACTGCAAGTGCGATTGCCGGGCAACGTGCGCGCGGAAATTGCCATGGCCAGGGCGGAGCGCTACGAGAAGCCGGGCAAGCCGCCGGAAATTGCGCCCGCTACCATCGTCGAGGACCTGCGCCGCCGCGACTTCACGGTCAGCGCCATGGCGCTTTCGCTCAACACCGGATCGCGCGGGCTGTTGCTCGATCCCGCCAACGGCGCCGCCGACATCGAGTCCAAGCTCATTCGCATCCTGCACAACTACGCCTTCTTCGACGACCCCTCGCGGCTCATCCGCGCCACCCGCTTCGCCGCGCGCTTCCACTGGACGCTGGAGGAGCGCACCCAGGCACGCTACGCCGCCGCCGTCGAGAACGGCTACATCGAGTACGCGTCGCAGCGCGCGCTGGGCTACGAGATCGAACAGCTCGCCTACGAGGACGATCCCATCCACATCCTGCGAGCGCTGGAGAGAGAAGGGTGGCTGAAGATATTGAGCCCGCACTGGACGCTGGCCCGCGTGGACACCGACGGTCTTTCCCAGGTGCTCAAGATGCGGCAGCAGGCCCAGGACCACGGCTACTCTGCCGATCTTTCCCCCGCCGTGCTCTACTTCATCACCCGGCGATTGGATGGCCGCGAGCTGGCCACTGTGCAGAAGCTGATTCCGCGCAAGGCCCTGGTGGAAAAGTCGCGCAAGCTGGGCGACGAAGCCCGTGCCCTGGCCACGCGCCTGGCCGGCAAGGAAGCCGCCACACCGTCGCGCGCATGGAAAGTGCTTTCGGAGAGCGCGGTGGAGACGATTCTGTTCCTCGAAACCACCACCCGCCAGCAGGCTGTCCGGCAGAAGATCCGCAACTTCTACGGCAAGTGGCGCCAGCTTCGGCAGAAGCTTCCTTTCGTCGAGATGACCGAGCTCAACATCACTCCGGTGCTGCCCGCGTACCCCAAGCTGAGCCAGGAAGCCTTCCTGCTGCTGCTCGACGGCAAGCTCCGTTCGCGCACGCAGATTCTGAAGTTCCTGAAGCCGTACGCTCCGCCTCCGCCTCCGCCGCCCCCACCGCCGCCCAAGAAGCGCGCGCCCAAAGGGGAAGCTCCAGTCGAGGCCGCTGCCGCCAAGGCCGCACCCGGAAAGAAGGAGAAGGGGAAGACCGCGGCGGCTCCGGCGCCTGCGCCTGCCGCAGCCCCGGCGCCAGCCAAAGTCGCAGCCCAACCGGAAAAGAAGGCTGCGCCCGCCAAGCCGTCCAAGCCCGTGAAGAAGGTGAAGCCGGTCAAGAAGGCCAAGCCAAAAGCGAAGCCCCGGCCGAAAAAGAAGCCGGCGAAGAAATCCAAGCCTGCGAAGAAGAAAAAGAAGAAGGGACGCTAGGCCACTCTGTCGGGCGTTCCGTGCTGTCCTGCGCGAGTCTAGAGATCGTTTGAGCTCCCCTGAAAGCGATTGACTCGCCGCTGCAACAGCAACTAACATCCGCCAATCGCGCCTGGAGGTCGCCTCCGTGGTCGGCAAGACCCTTTCCCACTATCGCATCCTGGAAAAACTTGGCGGCGGGGGCATGGGTGTGGTCTACAAGGCCGAGGACACCCGGCTCGGCCGCACGGTGGCCGTGAAGTTCCTTCCTGAAGACCTTTCCCGCGACCGTGAGGCCCTAGCCCGTTTCGACCGTGAAGCTCGCTCCGCCTCCGCCCTCAATCATCCCAACATCTGCACCATCCATGACATCGGCGAAGAGCAGGGCGAGCACTTCATCGTGATGGAGTTCATGGAAGGCACGACGCTGAAGGCGCGCGGAGCTGGCCGGCCGCTGGAGAATGAGTTGCTGGTGGACCTGGGCATGCAGATCGCGGACGCGCTGGATGCGGCGCACGCGCAGGGCATCGTTCATCGCGACATCAAGCCGGCCAACATCTTCGTCACCCAGCGCGGGCAGGCCAAGGTGCTGGACTT
>CAZXVY010000030.1:0-14650 GCA_964644115.1 uncultured Terriglobales bacterium | reverse complement strand
CCTTTCAGCCAGAAATCAAACCAGCGCAGCCAATAACCGTTCAGGTCAATGACAGCCGTAGGGCCAAAATCAACATCCCCGAGCTTGGTGGCCGAGTTCACGGCATGCGGCCAGGGGCCCATCAGTAGCTTCTGGCTGCGCCGGACCTCCTCGGTCGCACCCTGAGTGGTCATGCCAATGAAGTTCGAAGGGGTACCAACCTGCTGGTCGTCATACCAGCCGGAAATGCCCAGCACGGGCACACGCACCCGCTCGTACTTGTTCTGATAGCGCTCGAACTCCCACCAACTGTCCAACCGGGAGTGTTCGACATTGTCCTTCCAATGGGGGCTGGGGCGGCCCATGGCTTCGTCCATGGTGAGGAGTGGAAGGTGCCAGTGGAGCTGATTCCAGTCCACCGCATCCATGTTTTGCGGGACACGGCCCGCCGTAAAGTGATACCAGCTGATGGTCATGGGCAGGGGCTGGCCCGTAGGCCACTCCACGAATGGGTCGGAGGGAGAAACGAGCACGATCATGGCTGCAAGGTGGGGAGGCTGCTGCACGGCGGTGAGCCACTGGGTCTTACCGTTGTACGAACCACCGATGGTGCCCACCTTGCCGGTGGACCACTCTTGAGCAGCGCACCACTCGATGGCGTCGTATCCATCTTGCCCATCGTAACGATAAGGAACGAAGGTGCCATCCGAGTCCCCACGACCGCGCACGTCCATGGTGACGAAAACATATCCGCGGGAGGCGAAATATCGCGCGATGTTCAAGGTGCTGGCGCTGGTCTTGGTGTAAGGGGTTCGGTTCAGGATGACGGGGAAGCGCCCGGGCACCTTCGGACGGTAGATGTCGGCTGAGAGCTCAATGCCGTCGCGCATGTGTACGCGGCGATTGAACTCTATTGCTGCAGCCTCCGTCTGTTGGGATGCCGCAGGCGCAAGGGGCATACCTGCCGGCGTTGACTGACCGAGCGCTGCGGGAGTGAGCGGGGCAAACAAGAGAAGTGCAAGGCCAACGAGGGAGCGCATGGGTTTCCTTTCACGAATAGGTTGTATTGATTGGCGCGTCGCGCTGGGGCTATTCCCGCTCCCCGCCGCTCTGCTCGAACCAGCCGTTTCCAGGGGGGCCCCTTCTGCCAGTCCTTGCTTGAGCAGCGCTCTCATTCCGGCTCCCCGTTGGCCACAATGTACTCAGGCGGCTTGCTGGTCGAGCGCCAGATAAGATAGGCCGGCGCGCCGAGCAGGACGATCCCGAGCCCAACCCCCGCGCGAGCCGGTTGGGTGGCGATGGTGTTCAAAGCGAGAGCGGCGGCAGCGGCGATGAAGAGCAACGGCGTGAACGGGTAGCCGGGCACGCGATAGGGCCGCGCGGCCTCGGGCATGCGCTTCCTGTACACGAAGATGCTGGCAGCCGCCAGAGCGTAGAAAATCCAGCCAATGAATACGACATAGGTCAGCAGTTGCTCGAAGGTTCCGGTGACGGCGAGAATGGCGGACCAGACGGCTCCGGCGAGGATCGCGAACGCCGGGGTTTTGAATCGCCGATGCACTTCGCCCAGGCGCTGAAAGAACAGCCGGTCGCGCGCCATGGCGTAATAGACGCGGGGCGAAGCCAGCATAATGCCATTGGTTGCGCTGAAGATCGAGATCAAGATCATGAGGGCAACGAGCCTGGCTGCTGCCGGATTGAACACCGTGGCCACGGCCGTCGCAGCGAGACGATCGGAGTTGGCGGCGCCCGTTGGACCCAGCGCCGCTAGATAACCGAGGTTGGCAATCAGGTAGATGGCGATCAGAGCGACCATACCAATCAGTAATCCCCGCGGGAGATTTCGCTGCGCCTGGACCACTTCGCCGGCGCTGTAGGTGACATACTGCCAGCCTTCGTAGGCCCAGAGCACGCTGATCATGGCCAGCCCAAACCGGGAGGCGAAGGACGACGGATCCAATGCCGGCCAAGCCGCCAGGCCTGATCCCTGAAATCCTCGCCCCAGCCAGAGCAAGGCCACGCTGAGCCCAAGGATGGCGCTCACCTTGGTCGCCGTGGTCCAGTTCTGCAAATTGGCGCTGGCCCGCGTGCCCCGCACGTTGACCAGGGCCACGACGGCAATCATCAGCACGGCGATCAGCTTGGCCAGCGCCGGTGTGAGCGGAACGATCTCACCCAGGTAGGCGCTGAACGCGACGGCCAGGGTTGCCACCGAGCCGCTGGTAATAACGAAGAAGAGCGTCCAGCCGAACAGGAAGGCGGGAAATCTGCCAAAGCCATCGCGGATGTAAACGTAGAGGCCGCCCACCGCCGGTTTCATCGCGCCCAGTTCGGCGTAGGTCAGCGCGCCCAGCAGCGAGACCAGGCCGCCTGCCAGCCAGGCCAGCATGGCCGGGAGAATGAAACCGTCGAATTGTCGAAGCACCGTGCTGGGGACGAGGAATATGCCGGAGCCGATCACGGTTCCGATGGTCAGCCAGATCAGATCCCGCAGTCCGAGCATGCGCGGCAGACTGGGCATGCTATGCAAACCTCCGGTTCCAGTTCTGGCCATCTGTCGCCCGATGCCGCACCGCGCTGCATCGAGCTGCGCTGGAACAAAACCGCACCTGCCCTTTTCCCGCTTGCCGGCAGGGCTTCAAAAGTTCGAATTGAAGTTCAGCAGGTTCCCCGCCACGGCGAACCACAGGAGGCCGAGCGCGGCCAGCGCCAGAACCGTTGCCTGGAGCTTGATCCAGATGCTCTTCTGGCGGTTCGCCCAGGCGATGGTTGCGTTGTAGAGCACCAGGGGCGTTCCCAGTGCTCCCAGAAGTCCTACTCCCTGTATGAGGTAGAACCACTTCACGCCGCGATCACTGAACACCTCCAGGTGCGTAAACCCGTACGTCACCAGGCCGGTCAAAGCCGCCAGGAAGATCAGGTTCAGCGCAAACACCAGCCGCACAGTGATCCGCAGGCGCCGTTCCCCCGGGGTTAGCTCCAGCTTACGTCCGTAATGACGCCGGACCAGGGCCGCAACCGGCCACAACAAGAGCGTGAGCAGCATGATGAGAAGCGAAATCACGAGCACGGGTTGGAGGACACTCTGGTTCTCCCAGAGTCCCACGCGCTGAAAAACGAAAAACGGGTACGTCAGAATCAGCTGCATGCGGCCATTCTGGTCGGGCTTGAAGATCAGTGTGTCTTGCCCATTCACTTCGCGAAAAGTCCCGGGAGCCACGGCCTGCCAGCGAGTGGGCTTCCCGTTGGGGCCCTTGAGGGCCTCGATTTCGATTATTCCCTCTCCCACCGGGACCACCTTGGCCTCGCCCACCAGGGCAGCCGCCCGCAGGAAGGAACGGTCGTTGCGCCGGCTGAGCATGTACGAGCCGCTTACGGCTTTGGCCTCTTCCTGCGCACCGGCGAATGCAGTTGTGGAAGGAGGGGTGTAGGGGAAATAGCGGTCCAGGAAGGCTTTCCAAAGCATGGTTCTTGGCGAAGTTTCTCCCTTGCCGCCGCTGTTATAGGAAATAAATAATCCAACGCCCGTACCCAGGACCAGGTGCAGATCGCTATGGAAACAGATCGTATCTCCGGCATGTCCGATGATCCGGCGCCCATTGCGGGATTCTTCGTAGAAGCCGTGGGCCATCCCGTTGGCCGCATCGTCCAAAGCGAAAAGTCTGCTGTGCATGAGGCGTGCCGTCTCCGGGCGAAGAATCCGCGCCTCGCCCAGTTGTCCCTCCTGCAGGTGGGCGATTATGAATCGCGCCATGTCGGCAGCCGTGCTGCTCAGGCTGCCCGCAGGCTCGGGACCTACTACTTCAAACTCCTGGGGCTTGTCTGATCCCAGCTTGTAGCCATTGGACATATTGGCAGAAAGGCCTGGCGGAAGGGGCTGGACAAACGTCGAATTCGCCATGCCCAGCGGCTTGAAGATGTGGGTCTCGACATATTGAGGGAAGGGCTGGCCCGACACTCGCTCGACCACATATCCGGCCAGGGCTGCCCCGTAGTTGGAGTAGGCCGGCGTGGTTCCCGGAGGAAATATTTGGGCCGGAATGCGGTTCTTCACGTACTGGGCAAGCGTTGTACTTTCCGAACCGGTGGTAAACAGATCCTTGACCTGGTCTTCAAATCCGGGCGTGTGAGCCAGCAGGTCCTTCAGCGTGATCGGCTTCCCGTAGGCCTCGGGTATCTTGAAATCAAGGTAACTGTTCACGTCACGGTCGAGGTCGAGCTTACCCTGCTCCACCAGTTGCATCACCGCCGTCCAGGTGAACAGCTTGGAGACCGAGCCTGGCCGGAACAGCGTCTTCTCGGCCGACACCGGCTTTCTCTTTTCGACATCCGCAAAACCGTACCCGCGCGCGAACAGGACCTTGCCGTCCTTGACGACCGCAATGGTCGCGCCGGCAATATCATCCTTGGCAAGCTGTAACGGCACAAGTCCGTCGAAAAAAGCCTCCACATCCTGGGCCGTCAATTCGTGGACGCCGGAAGGCTGGTTCGCGGAGGGCTCCTCTTTCGCTTCTCGGGCCGGGGTACCCTGCGCAGTCGGAACTTGTCCCCACAGCTGCGAGGAAAGGAACAGACCGAGCAGGAGAAAGACCATTACTCTTCTCATGATTGTGGCTCCTGTGTTTTTAAGACCGCTTTGGACTGGCCGCAACCAGACGCAATGCCCGTCGTTGCCGGCCCCCTACGGAAGCTTCCGACCGGGGCCGTAGAGCACTTGTCCGGGCCGCGCACCAGTGTGCTTTCCATGCTCCACCACCACCTGTCCATTCACCAGCACGTACTCAATCCCCTCGGGATACCGGCGCGGTTGCTCGTAGGTTGCCCGATCCTGAATCTTATCGAAGTCGAAGATGACCACATCCGCCCAGCAGCCTTCCTTGATGAGCCCGCGGGAGGCGAGACGCATGCGGGTGGCGGGCCAGGAGGTGATCTTGCGGATGGCCTCCGGCAGCGTAAGCACGCGCTGCTCGCGGACGTAGCGCGCGATGAGGCGGGGGAAGTTTCCGTAGCTGCGTGGGTGCGCCAGCCCTACGGCGTCGGTTTCGCCCGGCTTGAGGGCGGCGCCCGCGTCGCTGCCCAGGCTCGTCCAGGGAAACCGTAGTGCGGTGACGATGTCTTGCTCGCTCATCATGAAATAGAGCGCCATCGCTTCTCCGCCATAGAGCGCCCGCGCTTCTCCGCCGCCTTGCTCGATCAGATCGAAGGCCGCGTCCGCCGGCGCTTTATGCCATTCTTTCGCAATCTGGGCCAGGCTCTTGCCCTCAAAGCGGGCGTTCTCCTTGTTACCGGCGCCGGCCAGCACGATGCCGTCCCAGCCGCCTGTGGCTTCGACGATGTTCCACCACCCAGGCGAACCAGTGGCCATCTCCTTCTTGAGTCGGGCGCGCACGGCCGGGTCTTTGAGCCGGGCCAGCAGTTTTTCTCCTCCGCCTTCGAAAGCCCAGGACGGGATCACGGCACTGAGCGCCGTGCCGCCCGCGGTGTAGAGATACAGGTTGGCGGCGACATCCACCCCGCGGGTTCGCGCCTGCTCGATGGTTTCCCCCGCGCGCCGCATCAGCTTGCCCCAGCCCGGCCGGTAAGCCGCTTTGAGGTGGAAGATTTCGACGGGCAGTCCGCCTTTTTCCCCAATGGCAATCGCCTCTTCGATGGACTGGAGGAGTTCCTTGCCCTCGCCGCGGATGTGGCTGGCATAGATGCCTCCGTAACGCCCGGCAACTTGCGCCATCGCGATCAACTCCTCGGTACTGGCGTAGCTGGAGGGCGGATAGATCAGGGCCGTGGTCATGCCCAGGGCGCCCGCCTGCATCGCGGTTTCCATGTGGGCCTTCATGCGCGCGAGTTCTTCGGGTTCCGGCGCTCGGGAGGCTTCCCCCAGAACCGCTGTCCGCGCCTGCCATTCGGCATAGTAGGTGCCGAAGTTGAGGCTGATGCCGTTCTTCTCCAGGCCGGCGAAATATTCGCTGATCTTCTCCGCCGGGACAGGCGTTCCACCCTCGCCGGCGATGGCGGTGGTGACGCCCATGAACAGCTTGTTTTCCGCCAACCCGTTCTGCGGCAGCACCCGGCCGGATTGGTCCAATTGGTCGATCCATCCCGGCGAGACGTACTTTCCGCGGGCATCAATCTCCCGGCGGCCACGGCCTTCCACCCGGCCGACGCGGACAAAGCGGCCGTTCTGGATGGCAACATCGGCCGCGATCCAAGGATTGCCCGCGCCGTCCAGCACGCGGCCATCGCGGATCACGATGTCATAAACAGGATCGCCCTCCTGCGCCGCGGCCGGCGTCCCGCCCAACGCGACCATGCAGAGGAGTGCGCGAGCAAAAATGCGCTTTAGCTGGTTCATGATGGTTGGCAGCCTGGCACCGGACACGGCCATCCTGATGCGGACTGAGCCGCCTCTAGATTCCGACGGCTCAGTCCTGCGCGATTCCGGTCCTTGCTGGCCGAATTAGAACTCGATTCTGAATCCTATCTGCCCTTCTCGCCCGTGCAACACCTGCGCTATCGAGCCGAAAGGCTGGAGCGCCACGCCCTGTTGCTGCCCAACTGCAGCTGGGTTCTGACGGTTCAGCAGATTGAAGAACTCGAACAAGACTTGCGCCTTGGCCCGCTCGCCCAAGTTGAACCGTTTGCTGAAGCGCAGGTCGACGTTGGCAAAGGCCGGCGCCTCGAAGGCATTCCGCCCGGCGCCCGGACCATGATCAATGAGGTTGCTATTTCCGTCACCGTCCGGGCCATTAAAGGCGGCGGTGGCATTGCGGCTGAAGTGAAAGCCACCCTGAACCCGGAAGATGCTGCTGACCTGAATCTTCCACGGGAACTCTATCAGCCCGTTGATCTGGAAGATATGATCCACTGCCAAATCGGACGGCCCCTTATCAAGGTCAGGTCCATTGAGAAATGTCCCGGCCTGTGCGACGAAGTTGCCATTGGACGCGGTGAACGAACCGCCGATATTGGTGCCCGTCCCTGGTTCGGTCACTTCCGGCACTATTCCGATGAAGTTGTCCGAAGGATAAACCTCGATACCAAGCGAGTTGTCGGTGGCGTGGGCAAAGGTATAGTTCGCGCCCAGGAGGAAGCGGCGGCTGAAGCGTTTATTGAAGTTGACGATCAGCGCGTCGTAAGTGCCTTCAAAGAAAGGTCCGAAAGTACTGATTTGTCCTTGAGTGAACGGAGGTAAGAAGGTGCGGCCAACGACCCGCGACTCGAAGGCGAGATTGCTGAGTCTGACGCCCAGAAGATTCCGGATGTCGCGGTGAAAATAATCCACCTCCAGCACCGTATCCTTCGTGATCTCACGCTGCACACCGACACTAAAACCGAGCGTATGGGGAGTCTTGAAGCTGGGGTCAATAGTGGTGGGAAGAAGCCCAGGGGGAATAATGGGATTATTCAATACCCCGAACGGACCGAAGACAAAGTATCCTGCCGGTTGTCCGATGGCGGCACTTGCCGCATCCGCATACTGCGCCGGTGTCAGCCCCGTCAGCGCCTGCACGTTGCTGGCGTTAATCACCTCGTTGGCTGGAATTCCGGGCGCGCCCAAGTTGTTGAGCCTGTCCACTCCGGTAAATGGAAATCCCGGCGCTATCGGACAGGTCAATCCGAGGAGTGTGATTTGGGCATCGGTCAGGTTGCCGACAACGCCGTTTGAAAAGCACCCCCCTGGGAGACCGACTAAGAAGGCGATGCTGGAGACAAAAGACGGGGATCCGTAAAACCCTCGCGGAAATAACAACAACTGTTGCAATCTTCGATCAGCGCCGCCGAACGAAGGAACGTCGCGCGCCAGCCCCAGCCGGAACTGATCATAAAAGACCCCGAAGTGGGCGCGCACGACGGTCTTGGGCGTTACCGCCCAGGCGACACCCAGACGCGGCGAGACGTTTCGCTTGCTCACGAATTCGGAGTCGTAGTCCCAACGGAGTCCGAGATTGAGGGTCAGGTTGCTCCGCAGTTTCCAATCATCCTGCAGGAACAGCCCGTTGTAATTGTTCCGCAGATGGATCTCGTTATCTGCGGGCGTAAGTCCTCCAACCGCCAAGAGTAAAGAAACGCCGCTGTTGACGGGTCCGAACGTCGCAAAGTCACCGACCGTGGCAAAGACTTGACTGTCCAAAATCTGCGCCCTTATGCCGTCAACTTTTGTCCGCAGGAAATTCCACCCAAACTTCACATCGTGGCGGCCAAAGAGCTTGGCGGCGTTGGCTGAAAATGAAATGTATTTCTGGTTCAGCTGTGAAGCCGTCAGGGGATTGCCGAAACTTACCAAAGGAAGATCGCCAAAAAGGAAGCAGCACGTGCTGGAACTGAACGGGTTGAACCTCGTTCCCGCCCCCGCCTCCGGGTGCGAGGGCTTTATGACCGAAGGCTCGCCGCGATACGCACCGCGTAAGGTCAGGATCCACGGATTGCTCTGATCACCCAAGAGGATGGTGTCGCTGAATCCCAGGAGCAGGTGGCGAGCGCTGAAGTCATTTCGCGAGGACGGCAAACTCGTTGCCGAGAGCGGCAGAAATTCCCTGCCGACGCCGTTGGTATAATTCATCTCTTGGGTCAGGTGGTGACGCCCAAGCTGCTCGTCAAACTTCAAAAAGGCCCGCGTCTCGAAGGTGCGGTTCGGATTATCGAACCCGTCCTCTTGGTCATGCAGCAGCTGATTGACCACCGCACTTCCGGTATCCGGGAACAAAAAATCCTGTCGGCGGTTCTCCGTGATCCGCTCTGCTGATGCGAAGAAGAAAACCTTGTCTCGAACCACCCACCCGCCTGCCGCCACACTGTAGTCAAATCTTTCCAGCGGGGGGGGTCGGTCTTGGCCGGATCGAGGGAGTTCGAACTGTCGAAAGCATCGTTGCGATGGAACAGCGACCCGACGCCATGAAACGCATTGCTGCCACTCTTGGTAATGACGTTGACGACCGCTCCCGATGCTTGTCCGAACTCGGCTTTATAGCCGGTCGTCAACACCTGAAACTCGGCAATGGTCTCCTGATTAAACTGCGCTGCAGGCCCGCCGTTGACGGTGTCTTTGTTCGGATGTCCGTCAATCAAGTAACTGTTGTTGCCGCTGCGCTCGCCCAGCGCGGGCGTGGCATTGTCGCCGTCCGGATCCTCCTGGGCGTTGATGGCCACCCCCGGCACAAGCTGCAGCAGGCCGAGGTAGTCTCGGCCGTTGACCGGCAGGTCCTGAATCTGCCGCGGCAGGATGGTCGAGCCCGTGGAAGCCGCATTCCTTTCCAGCAAGGACGTGGCATCGGAGCTGATGCTGACCTCTTCCGTGACCCCGGCAACTCGCAGTTGTACATCGAAAGTAACGACGCGATTGAGCGTCAACTCGAGGGTGGAGGCGCGGGTAGCAAATCCGGCATGCGAGACCTTGAGGGTGTAGGTTCCCGCGGTTAATGTCGCGAGCCGGTAGAAACCCTTCCCATCCGTGGTTGCGCTGCGCTCGGACGCAAGGGTGGCGCCACTAGCCTTGATCTCTGCGCCCACGATCACCGCACCCTTCTCATCGGTAACCGTTCCTTCAATAGTGGAACTGATGGTCTGAGCGGCTGCGCTCGCAGACCCTAGTTGGAAGAAAAAGGCAGCGAGGAAGAGGGTCAACAGCGAGGAGCCAAACCTGCGGCGTTGGGCTTGCCCCGCTTCTCCCGTCCGCCTGCAGACCGGTGCCATGACAATCCAGTTCATGATTTTCCTCCTTTATGCAACATCTAAGCCGTGGTGGTTCAAAGGCGTAGTCCGCACGCCGCTCCCCGGCCAGCGCGCAAGGGTTTCCACGCAGCGTGGCCTACCGGTCGCGAAGGCGGCCTCCATCAAGGCGTCCATCTTGAGCGCCAGTTGTATAGCACCCATCGTTGCGGCTGTCAAGAGACCTTGCAACAAATGTTGCGTCCTCCAATCTGTTCGTGTTACCGTCGCCGCCCGTGCACTCCTCGCCCATTTTCGCCGGAGGCTCCGCCTCCGACGCCAAAGTCGGTTTCGACAGCGTCGAGATGCGCCTGCTCCGTCTGCCTTTGCAGGAACCCTTTGAGACCAGCTTCGGACGCATCGACTCGCGACTGATCTTCCTGGTGAGTGTGGAAGCGGAGGGACTCAAAGGCTGGGGCGAAGTGGTCGCGGCCCCGGAGCCCCGCTACAGCTACGAGACGGTGGGCACGGCGTGGCATGTCATCCGCGATTTCCTGGGGCCCGCGTTGCTGTCTGAACCCCTAGGCCATCTCAGCGAGCTCGCCGGCCGCTTCGCTCCCTTTCGCGGGCATAACATGGCCAAGGCCGGCTTGGAGCTGGCCTACATGGACTTGCGCGCGCGGCTGGCGAAACGACCCCTGTCGGAGCTGCTGGGAGGCACGCGCCGGCGCATTCCCGTGGGAGTGAGCCTGGGAATTCAGGCGGAGCCGGCCCAACTCCTGGAGCGTGTGGACCGTTATCTGACGCTGGGTTATCAGCGGATCAAGCTCAAAATCAAGCCTGGCTGGGACACTGAAATCGTGGCCACCGTCCGACAGCGCTATCCAACTATCCTGCTCTCAGTGGATGCCAACTCTGCCTACACCCTGGAGGACAAGGATCACCTCAAAGCGCTCGATGCGTTCGGCTTGCTCATGATCGAACAGCCGCTCGAACATGACGACTTGCTGGATCACGCCAAACTGCAGATGGAATTCACAACCCCGATTTGCCTGGACGAAAGCATCACTGGACTGCAGCAGGCCAGGCAAGCCCTGGAGATAGGAAGCTGTCGGATCATCAATATCAAGGTGGGGCGAGTGGCTGGATACTCTCAGGCTCTTGCGATTCACGATTTGTGCCTTTCGAAGAGCATTCCCGTGTGGTGTGGCGGGATGCTGGAGTCGGGCATCGGTCGCGCACACAACATCGCTCTCGCCAGCCTTCCCGGGTTCACGCTGCCAGGAGACATTTCGGCCAGCTCTCGCTATTTCGCGCGGGATGTTATCGTGCCTGAGGTGAGGGTTGCGTCGGATGGAATGGTGGAAGTACCCAGCGGCGCAGGACTCGGATTCAACGTGGATCAAGATTACATCGAGAATCGGACCGAGACGGTCGAGTTGCTGAAGCGAAGGACGTAGCCAGCCAACCAGAAAACGCAGACGGGGAGGAAAACGTGCCAGCGAAGGGTGCATTGGCGGGCAAGGATGGGACCCAACGGCAGACTTCCCCTACCTCGCTGGAGGTTCGCTTCGCTCAATCCCAACTGAGCCTCAGCCGCCGTCAACTGATTCGCTCAATTTTGGAGAACCACGAAAAGACTTTCTTTCTGTCGTCACGGGAAATGGCGAAACGCTACAACGTTGACGCCGCTACCATCGTGCGCACGGTTCAGGCCCTGGGCTACAAGCGCTTCGCGGACTTTGCCGCCGACCTGCGCCGGCATTTCGTGAAACAAGTAACACCCTACACCGTGCTCCGGGCAGCCACACGGGAGAAACGCAGCGTGGCCGACCAGGTGCGCTACAGCGTGGAACGCGATACGGAGAATGTGAATGTGCTGCGATCCAACCTGGATGCTGATGGTGTCGTTAGGTTGGCGAAGCTCATCCATCGCTCCCGGCGCGTTCTGGTAGTGGGGGTGGACCTGGCTGCTTCGCTAGCATGGTTTCTTGCCTATGGCTTGATGCCACTCGGATTCGATGCCGAAGCACCTGTGGGGAGCAGCGGAAACCTGCAGCACAAGATTGATGTCTTGACCCGCAAGGATTTGCTGGTGGCCATCAGCTTCGGGCGCTGCCTGCGGGAAACGGTAGAAGCGGTTCTCCGGGCGCGTGCGCGGGGCGTGCCGACCTTCGGAATTACCGACGGGAATGTCACCCCGATAGCGATCCACTGTGATGCTTATCTGATCGCCTCCACCAGCAGCCCTTCTTTCGCTGGCTCCTACGTGGCTCCGCTAGCGCTGATTAACACTGTCATTGTCGCTAGCGCTCACCTCCGACCCAAGCGCGCTCTCGATCGGTTGGGCCGAACCGAAAAAGAATACAGAACAGGAGCGCGTTGGTACCAAGAACCGCCGCGCCAGGTTCCATCCGCAAACGGCGGCCACCGTTGACCGGGAGTCCCCACGTGCCTACCATTTCTTTCAAGCACTTAGAGTTGAACCTCCTTCCCTTCTATGCACATTAAGGCACATTAACAACCGAGCGCTGTTCCTGTGCCTCCGGACCTGCTCCCCGAGCTACGACGACTGTGCTGGAGAACGAAAACCCGGAGAAAGTCTCGTTCTCTGTGGACTAAAAACGGGGGGCAGGTCAGTCCACTGGCATGTAGGAACGAACCCGCTTCACGACCTCGGGCACGGCTTCCTGGCGTCCTTCCTGCACCTCCCAGATGGAGACGATGGGGAAAAACCTTGTGAACAGCATGTAGAGGAAGATGAACGTGGTGGTGAATCCCAGGGTGATGGCGATCTCGACAAAGGTTGGGGAGTAGTGTCCCTTGGGCCAGGGCAGCCGGGGCTCGGAAAGCGTAGGCACCACAATGGTGAAGCGCTCCAGCCACATGCCGATAATCACGGAGGCGGAAGCGAGCACCGTGCCGGTGACGGTACGCGTCTGGTGGCGGGCCAAGATGGCCACGGGGATCACGAAACAGGTGACCACCATGGTCCAGAAAGGCAGCGCAAAGCGGCCCGTCAGCTTGGAATAAAAGACCACCAGGTGGATGGGGTCGTTGCCGTAGAAGGTAGTCAGAAACTCCGCGAAGGTGAAGTAAAACCAGAGCAGGGCCATGACCAGCAGCAGCAGGCCCAGGTGGTTGAAGTGCACCGGCTTGAGGTAGTTCTCCAGGTAATAGATGCGGCGGACCAGCGCCATGGCAATGATGATGGAAGCAATGCCGGAGAAAATGGCGCCCACCACGAAATAGGGTCCGAAGATGGCGGAGTGCCACATGGGCTGCACGGTCATGGCGAAGACCCAGGAGACGACCGTGTGCACCGAGACCGCAATGGGGATGACCAGAACCGCCATCACCGCGATGGTCCGGTTCAGGGTCCGCTTTTGTCTCTCCGTGCCTTGCCAGCCCAATGCCAGAATCCGGTAGAAGCGCGTGAATTTGGCTCCGTGGTCCCGCAGAATGGCGATGTCCGGAATGAGCGGCAGGTAGAGATAAATGGTGCTGGCCGTCAGATAGACGGAGATGCTGCACACATCCCAAAGGAGGGGAGAGCGGAAGTTGGGAGTCCAGAGCACGTTCAAAAGCCGGTCGGGGCGTCCCAGATCCATGATCACGCTGCCCACGCCGAAGAACAGTACCAGGACGGTGATGACTTCGGCCGCTCGCGTGATGGCGCGCCGCCACTCGGCATGGCAGAGGCGCAGGATGGCGGAGATCAGCGTTCCGGCATGGCTGATGCCGATAAAGAAGACGAAGTTGGTGATGTAGAAGCCCCAGAACACCGGCACGTTCATGCCGGTGGTGCCCAGTCCGGCGCTCAACTGCCACAGCCAGGCGAAAAACCCCACCGTGCTTACGCCCAGCAGGGCCAGGGCGAGATAGTAGAAAGAGCTGCGCGTGGCCACGATGGGCTGCAGCAGAACCAGGTCGCGTTGCAGTTCGGAGGAAACCTTATCGTTCTTCACCGCTCCACTCCCCTTCGGTCAAGTACACCACCTTGGGCTTGGTGCCCAACTCTTCCAGGAGCCGGAAGGCGCGCGGGCTGCGCGCCAGCTCCGAGACCGTGCTGTTGGGATCCCCCAGGTCTCCGAAGTACATGGCTCCCGAGGGGCACACTTCCACACAGGCCGGCACGTAATCGCCTTCGGCCAGCGGCCGGCCGGCCGCCCTGGCTTCCTCACGGGCCCGCTGAAGCCGGTGGTGGCAGAGCGTGCACTTCTCCACCACGCCCTTGGGCCGCACCGAGACATCGGGATTCAGCGCCTGCTGGAAATCTCCGGGAAACTCGGGCTTGTACCAGTTGAAGGTGCGCCGCGTGTAAGGACATGCGTTGGTGCAGTAGCGGCACCCGATGCAACGCGAGAAGATCTGCCGCACCGTGCCCTCGGAATTGATGTCGGTGGCGCCCACCGGGCACACCAGAATGCAGGGAGGACTGTCACAGTGCAGGCAAGGCACCGGCATGAGCCGCATGTCCAGCCGCGGGTATTCGCCTCTCAACTCCGGAAGCATGTTGATCCACGTCAGACTGCGCCCGCGCTCCGCCTCCTCCGGGGAAACGCAAGGAACGTTGTTTTCCACCTGGCAGGCCACCGCACACGCCTGACAGGCGGTGCATTTGGCTAAATCGATCACCATTCCCCAACGCGGCATCGGCGCTCCTCAAACGCGGCTAACCTTCACCCGTACCCCATAGGTTTGTGACAGACCGGCCAGCGGCTCATACTTTTCCTCCAGCAGGGCCAGCGGATTGGCGCCCCGGCGGCTCCATTGCGGTCCGGCCGTGTGGCCGTATCCCAGCGGCATGTGCACGGTGTCCGGCTGGACTCCCTCGTACAATCGCGCCTGCGCCTGAATGCGGCCGTGCGGCGATTCCACCCACACGGTGTCTTTGTCGGAAATTCCCAGTCGGTTCGCAGTTTGCGGGTGCATCTCCAGCCAACTGTTCCACTGCGCAAACAGGTGCTCTCCCGCGATTTGCTGCAGGCAGGGCAGGTGCGCACCTGCCCTGCCTGCAGCAAATCGC
>CAZXVY010000029.1:14411-15041 GCA_964644115.1 uncultured Terriglobales bacterium | reverse complement strand
ACCCGGTGGTCAACGAGTACGTGAACCGCATCGGACAGAACCTGGTGCGCAACTCCGACGCGAAGGTGCCCTTTACCATCAAGGTGATTGACTCCGACGAAATCAATGCCATGGCTCTGCCAGGCGGCTTTTTCTACGTGAATTCCGGCCTGATCCTGGCGGCCGACGAGGAGGCCGAGCTGGCGGGGGTGATGGCGCACGAGATCGCGCACGTGGCGGCACGCCATCAAACCAGGGGAATGACTCGGGGAAATTTGGCTAACTTGCTTTCGATTCCGCTGATTTTCGTTGGCGGCGGACTTGGATATGGCATCCGCCAGGCGGCCGGTCTGGCCTTGCCGCTGACGTTTCTGACTTTCTCCCGCGGGTTCGAGCGGGAAGCGGACTGCCTGGGCGTGCAGTACATGTACGCCACGGGCTACGATCCGCAGGCCACCGTGCAGTTCTTCGAGAAGCTGCAGGCCAAGGAGAAGAAGAAGCCGGGCACGCTGGCCAAGGCCTTCTCTACGCATCCCCAGACCCCAGACCGGATTGAAGCCACGCAAAAAGAGATCCAGACCGTGTTGCCGGGCCGCGACCAGTATGTGGTGACCACGTCGGAGTTCGACGACGTCAAAGCCCGCCTGCAAA
>CAZXVY010000029.1:1500-14401 GCA_964644115.1 uncultured Terriglobales bacterium | reverse complement strand
GACGTCAAGGCGCGGCTGGCGCTGCTGCAAAACCGCCGGAAACCGAACGACGACAAGGACGGCAAGAAGCCCTCCCTGCGCCGCGCCAGTGGCGGAGACAGCAAGGACGGCGAAGGCAAACCCGAAGAAGAGGAGCCTCCGGTCCTGAAGCGCCGCGACTAGCCTGGCGGAATTTCCGGAAAACCGGCAGCCTTCGGGCTGCCGGTTGTTTTTGGGGAAGGGTTCAGCGAACGGTCTTCCATGCGGGGGCGGATGTTTTGCGTGGCAGACCGGGTGATGTGGGGCTGGCCGCGTGCGCGGGGCGGCAGACTAATGCCCGGGTGAGTTGCGTTTGGCTTCTTCGAGGCGGGAAATCAGCAGGCGAGTGAGGTCGAGGGACGCATCGCCATCCTGGGGATAGTTGACGGAGACGGTGGAGGCAGTGAGGGGCTGGGCGCCGTTGGCGGTGGGCACGCTGATGCGAGCCAGGTTTTCGGCGATCTTGGAGAGCACGGTGCACACGCGGTCCGCGTCCGTTTCCGGGAGCACCAGGGCGAAGCGGTCGGCGGTATAGCGGCAGAGCACGTCCATGCTGCGGAGCTGGCCACGCAGGAGTTGGGCCACTTGCCGCAGGATGTCGTCGCCGCGTTCGAATCCCAGGATGGAATTGGCGTAGTGGAATCCGCGGAGGTCGAGCATGGCGAGGGCGAATTCCTTGCCGTAGCGGCGGGCGCGCGCAGCTTCCTGAGCCGCGGCGGTGTGAAAGTAGCGCTGATTATAGGCGCCCGTGAGCGGATCGCTGTGGGCGACGCGGCGCAGCTCCTCCGCGAGCTGGACGTTCTTGATGGCGGTGGCGCCCACGTCGGCCGCGGCCTGGGCGATGGCGCGGTCGTCGGCGCTGAAGAAATTGGGGTGCGGATGGGTCACCAGAACTACACCCAGGGTATCTCCGAAAGCCACCAGAGGAACGCAGAGTTCCGAACCCGCCCCCTGCATGCAGGGCGCCCAGTTTTTGCGGGTGGCGGCATCGTTGGCCACCACGCTGGTGCGGGCGGCAAAGGCCTGGGCGATCACGCCCGAGCGCTCGGAAGCGGAAAAGTCCGCCTCCAGGCGTTCGCTGGAGCCGGCGTAGGCGCGCAGGGTGAGGGCACCGTCGGCCTCGCGCAGCAGGATGCAGGCGTCGGCGCCCTCGAAGGTGTCGTAGATGAGGTCGCAAAGCGTGCCTAGAAGCGGATCCAATTCCCCGGCGGAGGTGGCCGAGCGGGCGATGAGATTGAGCAGCTCGATTTGCCGCATTCGCAGGCGCTCGGTGGAGTAAAGCCGCGCGTTCTCCACGGCCACGGCTGCCTGTCCGGCAAACAGCGAAAGCAGGGCGCCGCTCTCGTCGCCGAAATGGCCGGGACGGTCGCTCTCTACATGGAGCACGCCGATGACCTCTTCGCGAACGATGAGAGGAACCGCCAACTGGCTACCGATGCCTGGAGCAGCCGGCGGCTGAGGTTCCCCGGAGGGATCGGGACTGTGGGCTGCCGCCCGCAGTTGGGCGGCGCGCCCCACCACACTTTCACCCGGCCGCTGCCGGGGCAGCTGGCGGGCGTCGCGCTCGTGGCCTACCTGGGCGCGGCAATAATAATCGCCGGCAGCGGGGTCGAGCAGATACATGGCGCCCCGGGCAACGCCAAAGTAGTTACGCACGATGAGCAGCATCTGGTGCAGGACGGTATCCACGTCCGCGCTGGAGAGGATCATCTCCGTGGCTTGCTGGAGAATCGAAACCGTGCGCAGGTTGGAACGGAAATCCGACAATGAGGTGATCCCCTGGGCCCGAATCTCGACGGCGGGCGTATTATACGAAGTTTTTGCTTCCGCGACGCCCGGCAAAAATGACTCCGGGCGGGAGCCCGAAACGCGGTGCTGTGCTACAATTCGCCGCCGAGTGAAGCACGGCCGGCCCGCACCGTGGTCTGCGGGTGAGCAAATTCCAGATCTGGGGAGGGTGCCATGCATGTCCGGGAGTACATGACGTCCTCAGTCATGAGCCTGAACGATGAAGGCCGCCTGCTGGACGCTGCGCTCTTCATGCGCCGCACCGGCAAGCGCCATATCCCCGTAGTGAACAAAGAAGACAAGGTTGTGGGCATCATCAGCGACCGCGACGTGTCGCGGCTGGCGCCTTCCATGCTGGGCGGGATCACGCCCGATGAGTACAACCGCATCTTTGAGACCACCCCGCTCTCCATGGCCATGACCAAAGACCCCATCTCCGTGGGGCCGGACGATTTGATCCGCGAGGCTGTGCTGATCTTCTACACCAAGAAGGTGGGTGCGTTGCCGGTGGTGGAGAACGGCAAGCTGGTCGGCATCCTCACCGTGACCGACATGCTGGGCCTGCTCAACGAGCTGCTCAACGACAGCCAGAGCAAAGCGGAAGCGGTTTGAGCCTTGGGGCAGGGAAGCGGGTCAGCTGTTCTTGGGGGGGCACTTGCACTTGCTGAGAATGGCGGACTGCAGGCGGGCGCGCAGGTCATCCGGAAGGTCATAAGGCTGCGAATCGCGATAGATCTGGATGGTCTTCTTGGTGGTATCGCAGACTACGTAGCAGTCGTGGCACCAGACCAGGTGTTCCTCCAGTTCCGTGCGCGTGCGCGGGTCGAGCTCGCCGTCCAGATAATCGTTCAATTCCTGAAGAAACCGGGTGCAGTTCACTGCTTTACTTCTCCTGCTTTTTGGCGTTGGAAGAAACGGCCGAGGCGGTCGCGCAACTGCAGCCGCGCCCGCAACAGCCTGGATTTTACCGCAGGAACACTCAAAGCAAGCGCCTCGGCGGTTTCTTCGGTGGAAAGTCCCTCCACGTCGCGCAGCACGAACACGGTGCGAAAACTGGCGGGCAACCCACCGATGGTGCGGGAGAGAATTCCGTTCAGCTCTTCCCGGCCGTAGAGCTGCTCCGGGCTGGGACCCCAGTCGGGAACCTCGCGGGGCATGGAGCCGTCTTCGGTCTCCACCTCTTCGTCGAGGGACACGGTGCGGTCGGAGCGGCGCTTGCGCAACTTCATCAACGACTCGTTCACCGCAATGCGCACCAGCCAGGTGTAGAACTTGGAGTTGCCTTGAAAGCCCGCCAGGTTCTGATACGCTTTCAAGAAGGACTCCTGGAGGACGTCTTCGGCGTCCTCGCGGTGCTGCGTAATGTGATGCGCCAGTCGGAAGATTTTGCGGTCGTAGCGCTTGATCAACTGCTCGAAAGCGCTAACGTCGCCTGTCCGTGCAGCCTGGACCAGCGCGAGCTCATCGCCGGCCGGTTCTTTCACAGGAGATTCGATGGTGTCCACCGTGTCACGATGCAACATTTTTGAACTTCAGGGCCTCTATTCTACCGGGTTCGCCCCGGCAAGGCACTCCTAAGGCACTCATCCTGGTGGAAAGAAGCGCAGCTTCGCCTGTCCCCAGAGCCCACCGCGCCAGACGGTGGGCCCTGGCTGCCCTGGTCTGTATCCTTGCGGGATGCAACAGCTTCCCCGGCGGGGAACCGGTTCGCATCCAGGTGAAAATGAAAAAGTATGCCTTCGAGCCGTCTGTAATCCGGGTGAAACAGGGGGCGGTGGTGGAGCTGGAGGTGAGCACTGCCGACGTGCAGCATGGATTCGCCGTTCCGGACCTGGACATCCGCGAGCCGGTGCCCCGTGGGCGTACCGTCACCGTCCGCTTCAAGGCCGAAAAACGAGGCCAGTTCAAGATCCAGTGCAGCATCCTGTGCGGGCCGGGGCACGACGAAATGCGAGGAACCTTGATCGTGGAGTGATCGGGGCAGGGTACTAGAGCGATTCCGGAAGGGGCGCGCCGACGTTGACAGCGCCTCCGCAGCCCATATAATCGCGGCGAGGGCAGCGGGCGGGTGAGACCAAGCCGGCTTGGTGCGACAGCCTAAATGGCAGACGAGGGAGCGATTCGCGAACTGGTGGAGCGCGCGGTGTCCGAGGCACTGGACACCCAGATGGAGAACATCCGCCAGGGGATCGCCCGCCGGGTGCTGGCCGAAATCGAGCCGCTGCTCGGCACCGAACCGGGAACGTCGCCCACCGACCAGCTCAATGCGGCCATTTCTTCGCTCCAAGACCTGGGCGCCCAAGCCGAGATCCTGCGTTCGCTGCTGGACGGTTCGGCGCGCTTTTCCGGGCGCAGTGCGCTGCTGGTTATCCGGTCGGGGACAGCCACGGGGTGGGAAGGACGGGGCTTTGAAAGCAGCGACGTGAAGCGCTTGAGCCTGAGCACCAGCGACGGGCTGGTGGGCCGCGCGGTGCAGGACCGGGTGCCGGCCGCTGCGGCTGCCGCCGAGTTCGATTCCGCGTTCGTCTCATCTGTGGGGAACCCCGTGGACGGCAACGGGCTGGTGCTTCCGCTGGTGGTGAAAGACAAAGTGGCGGCGGTGCTGTATGCGGACGCCGGCACCGATGCTAACGGCAAGCTGGACACCTCCGCGCTGCACGTCCTGGTGCGCTCCGCCGGACAATGGCTGGAACTGATCTCCTTGAAGAAGGCAGGAGGGGCTCCCGCTGGGGAAGCCGCAGAAGCGCCGCCGGCACGGGCGGTCGAGGCCCCGGAACCGGCGCCGTTTCCTCCTCCCCCGCCAGCGCGGGTACCCCAACAGGTGGCGGCAGAGCCTGAGATTCCTTCAGAAGACGCGGAAATCCACAAGAAAGCCAAGCGAAAAGCCAAGGTCCTGGTGGAAGAAATCTCGCTTTACAACAAGGGCAAGGTGGCCGAGGGCCGCGAGAACCGGGACCTCTACGACCGGCTGCGGGAAGACATCGAGAAGAGCCGGACCGAGTACGACCGGGCGTTCTCTAAGACGCCGGCGGCCAGTGCGGACTACTTTACCAAGGAATTGATTCGCATCCTGGCCCAGAACGATCGTTCCATGCTGGGCGAGAATTTTCCGGGATAGCCGTGCGCATCCTGTTTCTAACCCTCCTGTTGCTGCTACCGCTGTCTCCGGAAACCCCGGCGGCGGCGCCCCAAGGCACCGATCGAGCGCCCTCGGAATCGAAGAAGAAGTCCGGGGCGCGGGGCAAGAAAAGGCAACCGCCGGCCAAGCCCGCCCTCACGCCCCAGGCGCAACAAGTACAGCAGACGCTGGCCACGTCTGCCGACTTGCGTCCGCTGGCCGCGGTGCTGATGAGCCGGCGGTCGCCGGAGAACTACGCCGCCGTCGAGGGCTTCGCCCGGCAGCACGAAAGCGATTCGGCAGGCGCGCTCGCGTGGCTGGCCATGGGCTACGCCCGAATGCAGGACGAGCAGTTCGCCCAAGCGGTTGCAGCACTTAAAGCTGCGCAGCCCAAGGCCGCGGAAGTGGGCGACTACGTGGATTACCTGCTGGCCTCGGCCGCAAGGTCCGCTGGTGACGATAACCTGGCAGCGGCCGCGCTGCGGGATTTTTCCACCCGTCATCCCGATTCGCTCCTGCAGCACGATGCGGCGATGATTCAGGCCGGGGCGCTGCTGGCCCTCGGCCGCACCCAGAACGCGATCGCCTTGCTGGAGTCGCGCCGGCAGCCGGCGCGCGCGGAAGTGGATCTGGCGCTGGGCCGAGCCTACCTGGCTGCGAACGATCCTGCCGGCGCCCTGGCGGCGTTCCGGCGCGTGTATTTCGAAATGCCGCGCAGCGCCCAGGCGGAAGTTGCTGAGGAGGAGATGGAAAAGCTCAGCAAGGGCCGCCGGGTTCCGCCTCCGACAACCGAGCAGCGGCTGCGGCGCGCCGAGCTGTTGCTGCAGGGGAAAGAATACAAGCAGGCAGCCGAGGAGTATCGCGGCCTGCTGGAGGAGCATCCCCAACGGCGGGAGGTTACGGTGGCCCTGGCCCAGGCGCTCTACCGGCTGAAGAAGTACGGGCCCGCGCGCGAACTGCTGGAGAAGATGCCGGCCGCGCCCGACGAGATCAATGCGGAACGGCTCTACTATCTGGCGGAAATCACACGCGCACGCGACGGGAAGCGCTACCTGCAGTGCCTGTCCGCCCTGCGCGAAAGCGCATTGAAAAGCCCCTGGTTGCAGGAAGCGCTGCTGCAGGCGGGCAACAGCCGGCTGTTGCAAAAGGACATGGACGGCGCGGCCCGCTTCTATCTGGAAGCCGCGCGCCGGGTCCCCAACGGCAATCGCGCCTCCTACGCGCTGTGGAAGGCGGCCTGGCTTCGCTACCGCCTGAGTCAGCCCGCCGAGGCGAAGAAGCTGCTGGAGGAACACATCCGACTGTATCCGGGGTCGGCGGAAGTCTCGAGCGCGCTTTACTGGCGCGGCCGCCTGGCGGAGGAAGATCATGAACCCGCGCGCGCGCGCGCCTACTATCAGACGCTGTCGGATCGCTTTCGGAACTATTACTACGCGGAACTTGCGCGCGAACGGCTGCAGGAAATCAAGATTGACGGTACGGTGCCGCTGGAACCCGCGCTCAGGAAGATCCCGCGCCCCCGTCCGCCGGCCGGGTTAGTGGCCAGCCTGCCGGCCAACGATGTGCGGGCGCAGAGAGCCAAACTGTTGCGGACGGCCGGGCTTTACGACTTCGCCTTGCGCGAACTGCAGGCCGCGGCCGATGCGGGCGCCAACTGGGCGGTGCTGGAAATCGTCCGGGTCTACCAGGCTACCGGGCGGCACTATCGCGCCATGGGGGCGGCCAAGCGCGCCCTGCCCGGTTACTTCACCCTGGAGCTGGGTGAATTGCCGCGTCCGGTGTGGGAAGCGCTCTTCCCGCGGCTCTACTGGGAGGACCTGAAAGCCAGCGCCGAGGAGAACGGACTCGATCCCTTCCTGGTGGCAGCCATCATCCGGCAGGAGTCGGAGTTTCGCGCGGATGCGGTTTCCCGGGCGCGTGCCATCGGACTGATGCAGTTACTGCCCAAGACCGGACGCGTGCTGGCGCGCCAGTTGAAGATCAAACCGTACTCCACCAACCGGCTGATGGACCCCAGCCTGAACCTGAAGCTGGGTACGCGCTACTTCCGCGACCGGCTGGATGAATTCGGAGGGACCGCGGAATATGCACTGGCCGGGTACAACGCCGGCCCCCACCGGGTGCACGAATGGCTGGGACAGGGCCAGTACCGCGACATCCATGAGTTCGTCGAGTCCATTCCTTTCACCGAAACCCGGGAGTACGTGCAGGCCATCAAGCGCAACGTGATGGTGTACCGGCGGCTATACGGAAGGCCGTAGCCTTTCACCCTGCGCAAGAAAAAGAAAGCCTTCCGCTCGCGGAAGGCTTTCAGCAAAACGAACCGAACGGCTTGTTAGTCCATCCCTTTCTTTCCTGCGACGCCCGCCTCGTCATACGACTCAATCGAGATCAGAAAGGCATTGCGTCCGGAGTAGGAGAACTTGTGTCCGCCGATGTCGGCGCGGTGTTCAATGGACTTGTACATCTCGAAGCCGTCGTTGCGCTGAGCGCCGAAGTACCCCACATTCTTCAGCACTACGCCCTTGCCGTCCACCCCGGGCTCGCGCTTCAGCTTCATGTAGGCCAGTTTGCCGCCATCCAGTTTGGCTTCCGCGATGTCGGCAGTGCGGGTGATCTCAATGGGAGCGACGTTGACTTTCAGCTCCGGCCACTCCAGGCCGTAGGTCTTGAGAATCATGGGAGCCAGCGCGTCGCGCTGCTCCTGAGTGGTGGAAGGATCGAAAGTCACGGACACCCATTTCGCTTTCTTCTCCGTTCCCCAGCTCATGCCCAGGTCGCCGGTGAGCCAGTACTTGGCGCCGGTGAGCTTGGTTTTGCCGCTGTGGCCTTCGCGCACGGTCACCGCCATGTTGAACTCGCAGTAGGGGTGCTCCGCATGCGGGTTGAAGTAGCACTGGCAAAACAAGTGGCAACTGCAGGCTTCCACATAGTCTGCCTTCATGTGCCACGAGGGTTTGGCGGGCGTGGATGCCATGAGCAACACCACGCACAGGAACAGCAATGCGATCCGTCGTGCTTTATCCATCTGTTCCTCCTCTCAGTGACTGACTTCTTGTCTCTTCTGCAGATGCTAGGGCCAGATGCCGCGGGAAAGCGTGGCTTCGGCAACTCGGCCAATGGCCAGGATGTAGGCGCCCGTGCGCATGTCGGCGGAATATCGCTTGGCCGTCGAGTGCACCTCCTGAAAAGCCTTGATCATCATTTTTTCCAGTTTGCGGTTCACTTCCTCTTCGTCCCAGAAAAGCTCCTGCAGGTCCTGGACCCACTCGAAGTAGGAGACGGTGACACCGCCGGCATTGGCCAGGATGTCGGGCAGCACCAGCACTCCCTTCTGATAAAGGACGGCGTCGGCGTCGGGCGTGGTGGGGCCGTTGGCGGCCTCGACCACGATCTTGGCCTTGATGCGGGAGGCATTCTCCATGGTGATCTGATTCTCGAGCGCAGCGGGAACCAGGATGTCGCACTCCACTTCCAGGATGGCCTCGCCGCTGATGGCCTCGGTGCCGGGGAAACCGACCACGGAGCCGGTCTTTTCCTTGTGCTCGAGCACCGCGGCAACATCCAGGCCCTTGCGATTGAGAATTCCGCCGCGGGAATCGCTGACCGCGACGATGGTGACGCCGTCCTTGGCCAGCAGCTCGGCGGCAATGCTGCCGGCGTTGCCGAAGCCCTGGACGGCGGCGGTGGCGCCGGAGATGCGGATCTTCAAGACATCACAGGCGGCACGGGTGACGAACACGCACCCACGGGCGGTGGCTTCATTCCGGCCGTGCGATCCGCCGAGGAAGGTGGGCTTGCCGGTGACGACGCCGGGCGCGCTGTGGCCGTGAGTCATGCTGTAGGTGTCCATGATCCAGGCCATCACCTGGGCGTCGGTGTAGACGTCGGGTGCGGGAATGTCGCGGTCGGGCCCGATGATGGGAGAAATCTCGTAGGCGTAGCGGCGAGTGAGGCGTTCGAGCTCGTTCTTGGACAGGTGCTTGGGATCGCAGATGATCCCGCCCTTGGCGCCGCCAAAGGGCAGACCCATGGTGGCGCACTTCCAGGTCATCCACGAAGCCAGGGCCTGCACTTCGTCGAAGGTGACGTTGGGGTGATAGCGGATGCCGCCCTTGCAGGGGCCGCGGGCCGTGTTGTGCTGCACCCGGTATCCCTCAAAAACACGAATGCTGCCGTCGTCCATCTTGACGGGCAGCCATAGGGTGAGGGCGCGGCGCGGGCGGCGCAGGATTTCGCGCAGCCCGGGGTCGAGGTTCATCTTGTCGGCGGCGGTGTCGAACTGCCGCATGGCGATGCGAAACGGGTTCAGGTCCTCCTGCACCGGTGCGCGAGCAGCAGCCATGAAGGGGGCTCTCCTTTTCGGGTTCGGATATCGTCCAGCGGGGCAAGAGCATACACCCGGCGGAGGTTCAGGAGCCAGCGCCGATGCCGTTCGACCGAAGGGGATTCGATCCAACCTGAGCCCCGGTGCGCCGCGATGGCGCTAGGGCTGGCGGGGAAGTGGCTTTTCACCAGTGGAGGAGCGGGAGAAAAGGATTTCAGCGATGAGGATGAGCGCGCCGACCACAATGGCGCTGTCGGCAACGTTGAATGCCGGCCAGTGGTAGCTGCCGAGATGGAAATCGAGGTAGTCCACTACGAAACCATCCCGCAGGCGGTCCCACAGATTGCCGACCGCGCCGCCCATGATCAGCGCCAGGGCAAAGCCGGTGGCGCTGAGCGAGTGGCTGTTCTTCCAAAGCAGGCGCGAAACCACCAGCAGCGCCAGGAGTGAGAAAAGAACCAGCAGTCCGACCTTCCACTGCGACGGGGAATCGGCGAAGAGCCCAAAGGCGGCTCCGCGGTTCTGCACGTGGGTGAGCCGGAAGAAGCCGGGAACGACCGGGATGCTTTCGTGCAGGGAAATGTGGTGGCGCACCAGCGATTTGGTCCCTTGATCCAGCAGCAACACCAGTAGCGTCAGCAGGAAGTGGTAGCGGCGCATGGCGTGCGGCTGGGGCATGATCAGCTCTGGGGGGAAGCGGCAATCTCCTCCAACACCGCGAGGCAGCGCTCGCAGGCGGTGGGGTAGGTGGGGTCCTGGCCCACGTGGGCGGAGTAGTTCCAGCAGCGTTCACACTTGCTTCCCGGGGCGCGGCGCACCTCGACAATCAAACCGCCGGCGCCATTGCCGGAAGGCGCCTGCTCCAAGGTGACGCCGGAGGTAATGAACAGAGCGCGCAGGCCGGCTTCATGGCGGCGAAGGATCGAATACGCCGGGTGGGGTGCGGTGATCACCAAGACCGCTTCCAGGCTGCCGCCGATTTGCTTGCCGTTGCGTGCCGCCTCCAGCGCCTTGAGCACCTCGCTGCGCACGGCGAGCAGCGTTTCCCAATCCGCCGACGACAGTTCGGCGGCGGCATCGCCGGTGATGTCTTGGGGAGCAGGAAACAGCGCCAAGTGAACGCTCTCCAGCCGGCCGGTCACGGGGGGCAAGTGCTGCCAAATCTCATCGGCCGTGAAGCTCATCAGAGGAGCAATCAGCCGGACCAGCGCCTCCCCGATCCGCCAGATGGCGGTTTGGGCCGAGCGCCGTGCCCGGGCGCGGGGCGCGAAGGTATAGAGGCGGTCCTTGAGCACGTCGAAGTAGAAGGCGCTCAGATCCACGGTGCAAAAATCGAGCATCAGGTGGTAGGCCTTGTGGAATTCGAACTGATCGTAGAACTGGCGAACGCGGGAGGCGAGTTCCGCCGTCTTCTGCAGCAGGTAGCGGTCCAGGACCTCCATATCCGCGAAGGCCACGGCATCGCGGGCCGGGTCGAACTGGTGAAGGTTGCCGAGAACGTAGCGGAAGGTGTTGCGGATCTTGCGGTAGCCCTCCGCGGCGCGCTGCATGATTTCTTCCGAAGCGCGGACATCCTCGCGGAAGTCCACGGAAGCCACCCACAAGCGGACCACCTCGCCGCCCAGGCGGTTGGCAATGTCCACCGGGTCGACCACGTTACCCAGCGACTTGGACATGGCCCGGCCCTGAGGATCGAGGGTCCAGCCGCTGGTGGCCACGCCGCGATAGGGAGCGCGCCCGCGCGTTCCCACGGCGCAAAGCAGCGAAGAATGAAACCATCCCCGATACTGGTCGCCGCCTTCCAGGTAGAGGTCGGCGGGCCAGGGCAGGCGGGCTTCGTGTCCCAAGACAGCGGCGTGGCTGGAGCCGGATTCGAACCAGACGTCGAGGATGTCCATCTCCTTGCGGAAACCAACCCCGGAACACTTTGCGCACCTGGTTCCTGCGGGCAGGATGTCCGCGGCTTCCCGCTGATACCAGGCATCGGCGCCTTGGCGCGCAAACAGTTCGATCACGGCGCGATTGGCGGCGGGCGAGCGCAACAGCTCCCCGCAGCCTTCGCAGAAAAATACGGCGATGGGCACGCCCCAAACCCGCTGGCGCGAAATGCACCAGTCGGGGCGGGTGGCGATCATGTTGGCGATGCGTTCCTCGCCCCAGGGCGGATCCCACTTGACCTTGCGGACTTCCTCGAGCGCGCGCTGGCGAAGGGTGACGCCCTCCATGGCGCTCTCCATGGAAATGAACCACTGCTCGGTGGCGCGGAAGATGACCGGCTGGTGACAGCGCCAGCAATGGGGATAGGAATGCTCGATCTGCTCGGAGGCCAGCAGGGCTCCGCGCTCGCGCAAGAGCTCGATGATGACGGGGTTGGCCTCAAATACTGTCTTGCCTTCGTACTCAGGCAGGCCGTTGCGCAGGCGCCCGGACGCGTCCACGTTGCAGGTCTGGTCGAGCTGGTAGCGCCCGCCGGTGTAGAAATCTTCGGTGCCATGTGAGGGTGCCGTGTGCACCACGCCGGTTCCCTGATCGGTGGTGACATAGTCGGCGAGTACGCCCAGAATGTTCCTCTCCACAAGCGGGTTTGCAAAGGTTGCATGCTCAAGCTTGCTACCCGGAAGGCGAGCTATCGCCTTCGCCCCGGTGAGCCCACACTTCTGGATGGTCGCCTCGGCTAGCAACTCTGCCACGATATAAACCTCGCCGCCGAACTCCAGCGCGACATACTCAAGGCGCGGATTAAACGCCACCGCCATCACACCGGGAAACGTCCAGGGAGTGGTGGTCCAGACGATGGTGGAGATTCTCCTGCCGACGAGCGCGGGATCCAGCGCCGCGGGATCGCTGGTAAGGGCGTACTTCGCCCAGATGCCGGGGCTGGTGTGATTTTCGTACTCCACCTCGGCCTCGGCCAGAGCTGTTTTGTCGAAGATGCACCAGTACACCGGCCGCAGTCCCTTGTAGACGGCGCCCTTCTCCAGAAAGGTGAAGAAGGTCTCGAGCACGACGGATTCGTACTGCGGGGTCATGGTGGAGTAGGGCTGGTCGAAGCGGCCGAAAACCCCGATGCGCTTGAACTGCTCGCGCTGCAAGTCGAGATACTTCTCGGCGTATTGGCGGCAGGCCCGGCGCACCTCGAGCGGCGCCATTTCCAGCTTCTTGCGGCCCAGGTCCTTGTCTACCTTGATTTCAATCGGCAGGCCGTGGCAATCCCATCCGGGAACGTAGGGCGAGTCGAAACCAGCCATGCTGCGCGTCTTGACCACAAAGTCCTTCAGGCACTTGTTGAGCGCGGTCCCCAGGTGGATGGGCCCGTTGGCATAGGGCGGACCGTCGTGCAGAACGTAGCTGGGGGCGCCTTGGCGGACTTGCTGAATGCGGTCGTAGAGGCGCAGCTCGGCCCAGTGCGCGAGCATCTTGGGCTCGTTCTGCGGCAGGTTGGCCTTCATGGAGAAGTCCGTCTTGGGCAGATTGAGGGTGGACTTCAGATCGAGCGGGGCTCCCATTCACACTCCCATTCCGCGGCTGATTTTCATTATAGGGAGCGCGTGTTAGACCCGTCCATCGTCCATCGTCCAAAAGCCAACAACCAAGGTAACTTGCGGGCCGCGCAGGCCTGTGACACTGTGCTTTGGTGAGGCATCCATAAG
>CAZXVY010000029.1:0-1490 GCA_964644115.1 uncultured Terriglobales bacterium | reverse complement strand
GATTTTCATTATAGGGAGGGCGGCGGAAGGCGTCTATTCGCGCCGGGCGCCTGCGGGCGAACCGCACATCCAAGCGCATTGCCACATCGTATTGATAGCGGGGGACTTGCTAGTTTCCCGTAAGTTCATGCAAGCAAGCAACTTTGGGCAGGGCAGCGTCATCTTATAGGGGACAGGGAGTGGGTTGGGAGCGGCGGGCTGGCTGAGCCGCCCGCAGAGGGCGAGGATGGAGCAAAATCAGTTTTCGCGTACGGACCGCGGGGCCGATGTCCACTTGAAGCAGCTTCTGGTGGAAGTCAGTCGGCCGTGGTGGAGTTCGTTTTTTTCTAGCCTCCGAGAAGCGCTGTTCCCGGAACCGCAAGCACCCCTGGAACTGACTTCGCGCCCCGTCAAAGTACCGGAGAGCGGCCTGCATGTTTCAACCTGGAAGTCGCTCCTCGAGAACCTGAGGGGACTGTTCACGGAGGAAAAGGAACCGCGCCTTGAGCTGACCTCGAAACCGGTGCCGGTGCGTCCTGCGTTCGATGCCGAGTTGCCCTGGTGGCGTTCGCTGGCCGGCAACTTGAGCGACCTGCTGTTCCCGCCAAAGCTCCCGCCGCTCCAGCTCACCGCCAAGCCGGTTCCGGTGCGCGAAGTGTTTGGTTTCTACGACAACCGGCGCACGGGGTTTGCGGGCACGGTAGTCCTGCACGGCGCGCTGTTGGGGCTGCTGGTGGCAGGCTCGATGGTCGGCGCAAAGGAGCTGGCGAAGCCGCGGGAAACCGTTACCCTGGTGGCACCTGATATTTCCGCATATCTACCCATCTCCAAGAAAAGCAACGACACCATCGGCGGAGGAGGCGGAGGCGGCGACCGCGACAAACTGCAGGCCCCGCAGGGCAAGCTGCCCAAGAAAGCCATGGAGCAGTTCACTCCGCCGGCCGTGGTGGTGCGCAACGAGGACCCCAAGCTGCCGGTAGAGCCGACCATTGTAGTCCCGCCGGAAGTCAGGCTGCCGGACGCCAACCTTCCCAACCTCGGCGATCCGCTGGCGCGGGTGAGCGGCCCGCTCTCCAACGGCACCGGCGCAGGTGGCGGAATCGGCTCCGGGGCGGGCGGGGGAATCGGTGGCGGCACCGGCCCGGGCTACGGTCCGGGTAGCGGCGGCGGAACCGGTGGCGGGGTCTTCCGGGTGGGCGGCGGAGTCTCAGCGCCGCGCGCGCTGTTTACTCCAGAACCCGAATATTCGGAAGAGGCGCGCCGCGCCAAACGCGAGGGAACCGTCGTGCTCTGGATGGTGGTAGACGCCGACGGCCGTCCGCGCGACCTGCGCGTGCTGCGCAGCCTGGGCCTGGGGCTCGACGAAAAAGCCATGGACGCGGTGCGGAAATGGAAGTTTGAGCCGGCGAAAAAGAACGGCAGCCCGGTGGCCGTGCGCATCAACGTGGAAGTGGACTTCAAGCTGTACTAAATCTCAAGCAGGTGCTCTTGTCTTCGGCCGGGGCCATTCC